>NZ_JBHTDH010000010.1:0-200908 GCF_042666555.1 Herbaspirillum sp. GCM10030257 | reverse complement strand
CACGGTGCATTGGACTGGCTCACGCCGGCTGAATTCGCCCGCCAGTGCTGGGCCAGGCAACGAAGAGAGGCAACAAAGGAGCCGAAAAACTCTACCTTAGAACGGCACTAATTCCGGGTGGGGATCATTCTAACCGCAGTTTCCATCGCGGTTTCGGACTAAGTTGGGTTGCAGGTCAATCTGCCTCTTCCAATATTTCGTATACCTCACGTGCCCCAAATATATTGGAAGCGTAAATTACGAACCGCCCCAGAAGAAAGGGGACTTTTCTTGCGCCAGACAGGTAATTCATGGGAAGCCTCTAACACAGCAATCGAGGATGTATCCCAATGGCGGGGGGAGAGGTTGCTGAAGTCTTGGGTGAAGAAACTCAGACTTTATTCCTGATCCTGTCGTGAAGGTCACGCGAGGACTACATCAGGAAGTCAACGTCTATCGGAGATTTTTTGGCTCCTGTTTCCGGAATTTCAATAGTATAAAATTATTGAAAATGAATCGCAATAGATAAAGGCCAGTAGCGCCATACATAGGAACACCGTTATACGTGAGGAATGCGTAACGCTAAACTGGACTCAGTGTCGGATGCACCGTGTAGCGATGCCACACATTGTCTGAATAAAGTGCTGAATATCCATCGGTTTGACAACGTATTCTTCAATGCCCAATGCAATGGTCGTCTTGATATCGGCTTCCATCACCGATCCAGTCAAGACAACGACAGGGATCGATGCAAGCGTTGGGGTGGCCCTTATGGTTCTAAGGACTGTAATGCCATCAATCGCAGGTAATTTTAAGTCCACCAAGACCAATCCAGGATTTCCGGGGTGTCTGTGCTGGTATTGCTGGCGGCGTAGCAAGTAGTCGAGCGCTTCCTCGCCGTCCCTGGCGACAATGACCTCATTGGCTACACCGCACCTCTTCAATGCAAGCAGCGCAAATTCGATGTCGTTTTCGGCATCTTCAACCAGCAGGATTGGGCGGCTCATCAAGGTAAGTCGATCGTATGGAAAACCTGAAAATGCCTACAGGTCATGTGTTCTTTTCATGGTTAAAGCGGCTCAAGTACATATACTTTCATCCAAGCATGCAGGGCGGCAGGAGTGTACCATTACCCCTTGGCCGCGCAAGTCACGGCAGTCTTACAGGAATGGCAATACTATGAATGACATGACCCCGTCGCTGCCCCAAAAAACGGCAGTGGAGAGTCGGTTTCAGCTGCTTGTCTCAGGCATCAACGACTACGCGATCTACATGTTGGACCCAGACGGTATCGTGACGAGCTGGAATGCAGGCGCGCAACGCTTTAAAGGATACACGGCCGAAGAAATCATCGGTCAACATTTCTCCCGCTTTTATAGGCCCGAAGACCAACAGTCCGGCCTGCCAGCCAGAGCGCTTGAGATTGCCTTGAAGGAAGGCAAATTCGAATCAGAAGGGTGGCGCGTCCGCAAGGACGGTACGCAATTCTGGACCAGTGTCGTCATTGATCCGATCTACGATACGACGGGTCAGCATATCGGCTTTGCCAAGATTACACGGGATGTGACCGAACGCAGAAATGCCCAGGAAGCGTTGCGGGAAAGTGAGCAGCGGTTTCGCATGCTGGTACAGGGCGTGACCGATTATGCGATCTACATGCTATCGCCAGCTGGTGAGGTCACCAACTGGAATCTAGGTGCCGAACGAATCAAGGGGTATAGCGCCGAGGAAGTCATCGGCACGTCGTTTGGCCGCTTCCATACCCCTGAAGACCAGGCCGCAGGCATGCCTGCTGCAGCCTTGGCAAATGCTGCCAAGGACGGTCGATTCGAGCGCGAGGGCTGGCGAGTGCGCAAAGATGGTAGTCGCTTCTGGGCGCATGTCATCATTGATGCGATTTACAACGATGACGGGTCATTGGCGGGTTTTGCCAAGATCACCCGCGACATCACTGAAAAGAAGGAAGCTGCCGAAGCCCTTGAGCGCGCCAACGCAGCGTTGTTTCAATCCCAGAAAATGGAAGCCATCGGCCAGCTGACCGGTGGTATCGCACATGACTTTAATAACCTGTTGTCAGTCATCAGCAATGGTCTCGAAATATTGCCGTTGAAAACCCAGGAGCCGGCTGAGCTCAAGATCCTGGAGAGTATGAAACGCGCAGTCGACCGTGGCGCCACACTGACCCAGCAACTGCTTTCCTTTGCCCGCCAGCAGCCGCTGCGTCCGGAAAAGCATAACTTGAACAGTGTGATCAATGGCTTTGAAGCCGTATTGCGCAGAGCCGGCAATTCCACCATTGCGTTCAACGTGAACCTTGCAGCAGACCTGCAGACGGCGATGGTTGATGCTCCCCGCTTTGAAACTGCATTGCTGAACTTGGTGGTGAACGCACGCGATGCGATGCCAAACGGTGGTGCCATCTCGATCTTCACATCGAATGTAACCTTGGACGACCAGCAAATTACCGGTTTAACGGCTGGACGGTATGTGAAGGTATCAGTGTCGGATACCGGATCAGGCATGTCCCCTGAGGTAATGGCTCGCGCGTTTGAGCCGTTCTTCACTACCAAAGAGATCGGTAAGGGCACTGGTTTAGGGCTAAGCCAGGTGTATGGCTTCATGCAGCAGTCCAAAGGAGGCGTGAGTATTGACTCAGCAATTGATCGCGGGACCACAATCAGCTTGTTTTTGCCGGCATTTGATGAAAGCGGTAGTGATACTGTTTCAGCCGAAGACAGTAGTGAGAAGGCATTAGTGGTTGATGACGAACCGGATGTGATGGAGATGGCGGCGGCCCTGTTCCGCAGCATCGGCTATGAGGTGCTTACCGCCAACAATGGAGTGGCAGCGCTGGAAACACTGCAACGGACCAAGGACATTGCGGTGCTATTCTCAGACGTCATGATGCCGAGCATGACAGGCATTGAACTGGCAAAACGGGCGCGGGAACTGCGCCCGACCATGAAAATACTGCTAGCAACAGGATACCCTCTACCGGCATTGAAAGCGCAACATAGTGGCGCCGACGAATTCACGTTCATTAACAAGCCATATAAGTTGGCCGAGCTCGCGAAGAAACTCCGGTTTACATAGTACGCATGCTAAGCAGGCAAAGGAAAGGATTTTGACCTAGACTGGTTCCAAGCACTTGGCAGGAGGGAATTGCCATGAATGGAATCCATTTAACTGCAAAAGAGCAACAGCTACTCGAGCAAACACTCCATACGACCCATGATGCCCGGCTGTATCGTCGCACCCTGGCGCTCTTGGAATGCAGCCGCGGGCGTCAAGTCAAGGATGTGGCAACGGCGTTAGGCGTCACCCGGCAAAGCATTCATAACTGGGCAGTTCGGTTTCAACGGCAGCATACCGCGCTGGCGTTGACCGATGGACCGCGTCCGGGACGTCCCCGTCATGCCGACGACCGGGTCGAAACTTTGTTGCAAGCACTGCTGGCTATCACGCCGGATCGCTGCGGCTATCAGGCCAAGTTCTGGACGGCGCCGCTATTGTGCGACCAAGTGCGCAAGAATCTGCAGGTCGAGTGTTGTGACGTTACGCTGCGTCTTTGCCTGCGGCGGATGGGTTACCGGTGGAAGCGGCCACGCTATGTGCTGGCGCCAGATCCACAACGCGAGAAAAAAAAGCCAGATTCAGCAGATTCTACGGCGCTTGCCGGAGCGCAGCGTCATCCTCGCCGAGGATGAGACAGATCTACTTCAGTTCCCACCACTGCGCGCGATGTGGTCACCGCGTGGGGTACCAGCCCGAGTCATGCTCAGTGGTGGCAATGCTAGACGCGTCGTCTTTGGCTGCTTGAATTTGAAGACCGGGCATCGTCTGTTCAGAGCATGCCGACGTCAACGGGCTGGAGAGTTCCAGGCGTAATGAGATGGTTACCCTCCACCCTATCAGCGACTACGCTGGTAGGGTGTTTTTACTTTGAGCGGAGACCATTATGGAAGACGTGACATTGATTGGTATTGACCTTGGGAAGCATTCTTTCCACCTGCACGGCCAAGATCGGCGCGGTAAAGCCGTCTTTCGCAAAAAGCTCTCCCGCAAGCAACTCATCGAGTTCCTTGCTACCTTTCACCCCTGCACCGTCGTTATGGAAGCCTGCGCCGGCGCGCACCACATGGCGCGGCACCTGGCATCGTTTGGCCACGACGTCAAGCTGATCAATCCTCAGTTCGTGCGCCCCTTCGTCAAGAGCAACAAGAACGATTTCATCGACGCCGAGGCAATCTGCGAAGCCGCTTCGCGTCCTAATATGCGGTTCGTCACACCGAAGACCGAAGCTCAGCAGGTGCTGGGCGCACTACACCGGGTACGAGAATCACTGGTGCGCGACAAGGTCAAGACGACTAACCAGATCCATGGCTTCCTACTGGAATTCGGCATCAGCCTGCCCATCGGCCAAGCCGCAATCACTCGTCTTTTTTCCGTGCTGGCAGAACACCGCCTGCCAGTACGGCTGGTATCCCTGCTCGAACGGCTGCATAACCATTACCAATACTTGGTGGAACAGATTGCCGCAGTGGAGAAGGACCTAACCCGGCAGCTGGTTGATGACGACCTGGGTCAGCGATTGCTGGCAGTGCCGGGGCTCGGCCCCATCACTGCCAGCCTGCTGTCGGCCGAGATTGGCGACGGAAGGCAATACCGCTGCGGCCGGGATTTCGCTGCCTCGATCGGGCTGGTGCCGCGCCAGTACAGCACCGGTGGCAAAGCCCTCCTGCTTGGCATCAGCAAGCGCGGCGACAAGAACCTGCGGCGGTTGCTGGTGCAGTGCGCCCGTGCCTATATGCAGCGACTGGAGCGCCATACGGGTCGCGTGGCGGAATGGGTGCGCGAAATGCTGATGCGACGCCACTCCAATGTCGTTGCCTGCGCATTAGCCAACAAGCTGGCGCGTACCGTCTGGGCAATGGCGGCCCGGCACACAGAATACCGGATCGCGGTTGCCAGAACCGCATAGCACCCCGATCCACCATGCAGTTGTATTGAATCACCCAACTGGTTTTGCGACTGGAGAAATTGGATGACGTGAACGGCGCACCGGCCTGACAGCTAACCTCACCGTAGAAATGGCTCTTTGAAGCCGAAGGCGTTTTCAGGACTGTCAGGCGCGACTCTCATCGTGGCGCGGAGATCGACCTCTCCACACAGACGCCGGATAGATTTACGCAAGCCACAGCACAACGTCTGAAATCCAGGTTGCAAAAAGGAGGGTAACCATAGATTTCTATGGCAGGTGCATCACCATTACCGGGGTAGGCATATCGTCATGCTACTCGATAGCGATACCAGCCATACCGCCAGGTCGTCACAAACCCTCGCCAAGCGTCTCGGCATCGAGTTGATTTGGCTACCCAAGCGCGCGCCCGAACTAAACCCAGTGGAAGCGCTATGGGGGCCGGCCAAGAAGGTGGTCAGCGCAAACTGGCAGTACCAGTCGATTGACGAGCACGTCGATGCCTTCCTTGCTTACGTTCGAGGCTTGTCCAATGCTACGGCTAGAAAGACTGCGGGCCTCTTATCCAAACGCTGCTGGCTCCGCCGCGCAACGTCAAAACATTTATCTTCGGGTGCTTAGGGCTCCATGAGTCAACCGTATTGCCAAGCGTCTTAGGTTCTGTGCCGTCGCCGCCAGTAAGAACTCATCGTGTGCCCCTGATAGTCCACGCAGTCTTAAGCGGTCCAGCTTCACAATGCGCTTGAGATGGGCAAACAGCATCTCCACCTTCTTGCGCTCGCATCGGGACTGCTGATACTGCGGTGTGTCCATAATGCTGCGAGCCAGGTCCCGCGCATCTTCGTGGATGCTGCGCGCGATCTTGCGGGTCGGGGTATTGGGACAGCATTGCGGTTTCAGACTGCAGTGTTGGCAGTCTTGCTTAGTGGAGTGATAGAGAATCGTGTCAGCTTTGGTAATGTGGGACCGTGGATTGGTAAATGTCCGCCATTGACTGCGCAATGCCTGTCCACCCAGGCAGCGGTATTCGTTCGCAGTGGCGTCCCAGATGAAGTCACTTGCAGCAAAGGTTCCATCCTTGCGTGCTGACATGTCCCATACCGGCACGTGTGGCTCAATTCCCTTCTGTTCAACTAGCCAGCCCAGCATGGAGGCAGACCCGTAGCCTGTGTCGCCGATCAACCGTTGCGGCTTCAATTGAAATCGCCGCTCGACTCGGTCGATCATAATACGTGTCGCCTGTGCTTGTGCACCATGGTTAGTTGATGACGGCTCAACATCGACAATGATGCCGGCCTTTACATCGACCAAATAATTAGTTGAATAGGCAAAGAAGACGGGGCCCGCAGTGGCCGTCCAGGACGCCCCCGGATCCGTTAGCGAGATAGACTTCGGTGGATCGACGAGAGGATTGGCTGCGGTTAATGCAGCAAGGTATTCTCTGACTGGACGAGTCCAGTGCTCGGGATTGCCCCAGTCAATCTCTTGTACACCTCTTACCGCATGCTGGCGCCGAACATCTGCCTTGATGACGCTCGCATCCGTGGCAAAGCCTTCACCACTAACAAGATTTTCGGCCATACATCGGCGCAGTACTGACTCGAACAATTCACGGAAAGCATCACTATCGCGAAACCGACCATGGCGGTTCTTGGAGAAGGTCGAGTGATCCGGGACCCTGTCATGGATGCCAAGCCGACAGAACCAGCGATACGCCAGATTCAGATGCACCTCTTCACACAGCCGGCGCTCAGAACGGATTCCGTAGCAATAGCCAATAATTAGCATGCGGATGATCAGTTCTGGATCTACCGAAGGGCACCCTATCTGGCTATAGAAGTCCGTTAGATGCGCGCGGAATTCTGTTAGGTCAAGATGACGGTCAATGGCTCTCAGCAGATGATCCTGTGGGACGAACTCTTCTAGATTAATCAGTTCAGTACGTTGCCGAGGAATAAGTTGCTTCCCCATCATGATGGCCTCCACGGCGATGTCGTCCTGTCACATTACGACCTCCTCATCAGAGGTCAAGGGACATTTTTCAACACCATCTGCCGGACTCGGCGATAGGCCGGAATTATCCTGCCGTCAGCTATAGGCCACCTTACGGGCCTGTCTGACCGCCGGTGATAGACACTTGTCGACTCAAAACGGACATTGCTGGTTACTTCCTTTTAGCGTTAGTGCAGTTAGTTATTATTGATTTCAGCTAGTAGGCTAGCCAGTTTTGCGCTATCCATTGGCTTGGCAAAGTAATGGTCGAAGCCAGCATTCAGCGCAGCATCGCGGTCTTGTTCTTGGCCGTAACCGGTAACGGCAATCAAGATTGCCTTTGTCGTCTCAGGCTGCATCCGAAGGCGCCGTGCCAGTTCGTTGCCATCCATGTCGGGCAAGCCGATATCGAGTAGAAAAACATCCGGCGTTTCAATTTGGGCGCGTTCGAGGGCTCGGCGCGGATGGTGTTCGACAAGCACTTGATGTCCTAAGGCTTCGATGAGCATCGCTAGCATCTGTGCCGCGTCAGCATTGTCATCCACTATCATCACCCTTACTGCCTTGCTCGGATCATCGGTGTTTAAGGCTTGCGGTTCAAGGTTTGCGGAAATCTGTTTTTCAAGTAAATTGGGCAGGCACACCACAAATCGGCTTCCCTTCCCGACCCCGTCACTTTGGACCGTGACGCTTCCCCCATGAAGCTCCATTAAGCTTTTTACTAGCGCTAATCCAATCCCCAAACCACCTTGAGAACGGTCGGATGTCTGGGCTGCCTGAGCAAACAGTTCAAATGCTCTCGCCTGAAATTCCGTCGTCATGCCGACACCGTTGTCGGAAACGACTATCTTGATATGGCTGCCATCCACTTCCATGCTCAGGACAATGTCGCCGCCTTCCGGCGTGAATTTCGCAGCATTGGTCAGCAGATTAGTGACGACCTGTACCAATCGTTTTTCATCCCCTGATACGAAAGCCGATTCGGGCGGCGTATGCAATGCTAGTCGATGACCGCGCGCTTCAATCAGCGGCCGCACCTGCTCGACTGCATCAGACAAAATTCTTTTTGCATCAAGCTTTGTCTTGTCAAGCGTTACCAAGCCACGGGTGACACGTGAGACATCAAGCAGATCATCGACCAACCCGGTCATGTGCTTTACCTGGCGCCTAATGATGCCGCTGGTTTGCTTGATCCGAGCCTCGTCTGGATGACCCAGACCAAGCAGGTCGGCTGCGGCTGCGATCGGCGCAAGCGGATTACGCAGTTCATGGGCGAGCATCGCCAGAAATTCGTCCTTCCTACGGGCCTCGTCCCGCATCTGGTCCGTGTACTGTTTCAATACTTCATTGGTAGATGTTAGCTCGGCATTTTTTGCCGCAAGCTCCATACTCCGATACTGAACCTCCTTTTCCATTATCATTTTCTGCGCAGTTAATTCGGCTCGCTCTCGTTCGTGAGCTTTGTTCTCAGCGAGAAGCTGCACGAAATCGGTTACGTCCTGGGCGCGATGGATGATGTAAAGAATTTCTCCGTCCGGTGAAAGCGTCGCCTTGTTTACCGGACGCCAGTAACGCTCCTCGAAGCCTGTTCCGTCTGGTTTGGGTATGTCATACCGCAGGAGCGCCATAGTATCCACAGATTTCGTCGCAATGACTCGCCGAAAAGATTCAGCCAACAGCCCTGTCGAGTGTGATTCCGGAATGACGGGGTTATCGGGGAAGACGTCGAAGAGAGGCTTACCCAGAATGTTTTCCCGCTCCGTCAGCGTGTCCCTCAGGTAATCTTCAGTGACTGCAACGATCGTAAAATCCGCATCGGGAAGCAGGATGAGAAAAGAGGCTGGTGAACTTTCGAAAATACGCTGGTAATGATCAGTGGAAATACTGAGATGATGGTTCATATAGGGTGCTAGATTTCGACTTTGTCGGTTCAGATCGGACGTGTCAGGAATTCTGTGTGCGAGGTCGGTTTAGTTAATGGCGTCGGTAAAGCGCTCGCCGAACATGATGGCAAACTGATTGGCTGCCTGCTTCAACGTCCGCTGCGGCATCTTCCAATCTTTTTCAATATTGCGCAAGGCTAGGAACAGCAGCTTGGTCGCAGCCTCGTCGCTGGGGAAGTAGCCCCGATTCTTGACGATCTTGCGCACTCGCATATGCAGGCTTTCGATAGCATTGGTAGTGTAGATGATGGTTCTGACCTCAGGTGGGTACGCAAAGAACGGAATCACCTGCTGCCATTGGCGTTTCCACATCGCCGCCACCGTCGGAAACTTGCTACCCCAAGGGCCAGCGGCAAACTCTTCCAGCGCCGCAGCGGCCAGATCCGCGTTAGCCGCCTAGTAGACCGGCTTGAGCGCTGCTGCAAAGTCTTTGCGGTCCTTCCATCCTGCCAGGGTCGTCGAGTTACGGATCAAATGCACGATGCAGGTTTGGACCTGCGCCTGTGGATAGACCGCTTCAATAGCTTCCGGGAAGCCGCGTAGACCGTCGATTACCGCGATTAGGATGTCGTTCAAGCCGCGGTTTTTCAGATCGTTGAAGACCTTGAGCCAGAACTTGGCCCCTTCGGTTTGCTCGACCCACAATCCCAGCACTTCTTTACGACCATCGGCGCGCACCCCCAAGTGCCAGTATACCGCCTTGTTCTTGACTGTCCGTTCGTCACGGATCTTCAGGCGTAGCGCGTCGAAGTACACGATCGGATACATGGCCTCCAGCGGACGCTGCTGCCAGTATGTCACCACTTCGATGACTTCATCGGTAATGGTGGAAATCAGGTCCGGTGACACTTTGGTGCCATACAGCTCCAGCAAGTGGCCCTGCATCTCCCGTACCGTCATGCCGCGTGCGTACATGCTGATGACATAATCGTCAAAGCCAGGCATGCGCCGCTGGTGTTTGGCCACCAACTTGGGCTCAAAGCTCGACAGCCGGTCACGCTGTACATCAAGCTACAGTTCGCCGCCAGGCGCCAGTACCTTCCTGGAAGATGTGCCATTGCGGTGGTTCTTGCTTGCATCGCCTTCGTTGGCCAAGTGATGGGTCAGTTCGGCCGCCAGCATGCGTTCGGCCAGCATCTTCTTGAGATGACCGGCCAGTCCGGATTCGCCCAGAATCGATTCGGCATCCTTGTTCTGGACCGTTGCCAGCAACTGGTCAATGAGTTCGATTGGAAACGGCGGTGGCGCTTTCTGTTTTTTAGGCTTCTTGGTGCTCATTACGTCGGTCATGGAATTTCCCTTTCGGCATTATTTCATGACCTCGCTTTACACAAAAATTCTGTTAGGCTCTTCAGATCGCTGCATCGCTGATTATATTTGACAGTTTTCTCAAGCCAATTACGCCTCACTGGAATCTGTTTGAGTGACTTATATGAGAATGTCCGCGGATCGGGAGCTTACGTCAAGTTTAGCTACCGCGGATCGATGGATTAGTCCGCTATTGGCTGAACTCGGCGGTAGGCAGGTCTCGAGTTGCTATCAGCTATAGGACACTTTCCAGACCTTACCTGGCTGGTGGCGACTGGCCGTTGCCGACCTGTTACGGCCTATCAGCCAGAATTCTTGAATGTCTGCAGTAATATCAAGAAGTGGATATTAAGCTATGGAGGTGGCCAGCCGGATTCGACCGAGCGTGAATCCTCGGCATTACCAATCCGATTGAATTTCTGCAAGCCGATTGCAAGTTACGCGGCATGCGCGATCTGCGCCAAATGGTTTCGCAAAACCGTTAGGTCAACCGGCTTCACTAGGTGATGTTGCATGCCCGCCTCGGCTGCACGTTGACGCACATCGTCGTGTCCCCAGCCGGTCAAGGCAACTATCACAAGATTGTCTCTTCCCAATTGCTGCCGGATGTTGCGCGCTGCGGTGTACCCGTCCATATCAGGCAAGCCAATATCCATTAAAACGACATGGGGCTTCGCATGCTGGGCCGTTTCGATTGCTTGCCGGCCATTGTATGCCGTGAAGACCGTATGCCCATCACATTCCAGCATCATCTGCAGCATATTTGCCCCATCGTGATTGTCGTCGACCACGAGAATACGTAGCTTGCTCGCCCCATTCTGGTTGCTTTCCGGTTCAGCAGATGGCTGCTCGTCATAGCGTTCAGTCGGGATCACGATAGGAAGCGTCAGTACGAACTCGCAGCCATGGCCGATACCGTCACTGGTTGCATGGATGCTGCCGCCATGCATCTCGGTAAAGCGTTTTGCCAGCCCCAAGCCAATTCCGAGCCCGCCAAAGATTTGCCCATGCGCTGGATCGCTTTGTGTGAACATGTCAAAAATACGTGACAAGGCGTCGCCTTCCAGACCTATTCCGGAATCCTTGATCTTGACGATGATGTTGTTTCCGGCAACTTGCACCGTAAAAAGGATAGTCGACGGCTCCTGCGTAAACTTGATGGCATTTGCCAGCACATTCGCCAGACTCTGTACGAGCCGGGCCGGATCGCCGTCCAGCATCACATCGCCAGCGGGCTGGGACACGTCAACCCGATGCTTGGCCGCATCAAGCAGAGGCTTACAAATCTCGACCGTGTGCGCTACCACTGCAGACAGTGCCACACGCTCCCTCTGCAAAGTCACTTTGCCGCTGGTAATGCGTGCCACATCCAGCAGATCATCAACCAGGCGCGTAAGGTGAGCCACCTGACGTTCAACGACTTGGGTGACTGCGTGCACAGCAGTGGCAACAGGGAACATACCGTTGAGTACCTGCATGGAAGTTCGGATCGGCGCCAGGGGATTACGCAATTCATGCCCAAGACTAGCTAGGAACTCATCCTTGAGCCGATCGGCTTCGCGGATCTGATATTGACGCATACGGCCACGTAGTGCCGAGCGCGCGGCACTGACTAGAGTGGCACCACGGACTGGCCGCTCCAATAATGTGACATTGCCTAGTCTTTCAACCACATGGTGCAGTCCCGGCGATTCAACCCCGTGATTGCTCAATATGAGAATTGGTAAATCTGACCAGGTAGGCTGTTCCGCCACATACTGTGCAAGTGGCGTGAGAAGACCGGCTCTGAGCGCCTCTTCCACAATGAACAAGGCACCTGCACCTTGGCTCAGTTCATGCAAAATCTCCACGATGCTCTTACATGCATAGCACTCCAATCCGGCGACTTGGAATACCTTTGATGCGAGCACAGCATCTTTTCCAACCGGGGCATAGACAAGTATCCTGTTTTCCATGCAGGGGCCTTAGTCGATACTGGAGCTACCGACTTCCGGGGCAGCATGGTCCAATATCGCCGGTATGCCCGAAAGAATACCGTGAAACTCGCGCAGCACTGGGCCTACCTGAATGCCATGTTCCGACATGCAGAATTGCCGGATCGTGCGCTCGTGCTTGCCGCCCCTTTTTTTGAATACTGAGATGGCTTGCAGCACCTCGCCGCGCACTTCGAAATAACGCAGCATGATGACGTTGTCAGCCAGATAGCTGATATTCGCCGTGCTCGTCATATTCGGACCAAGCATCCCCTGCTGCACGCCGACCAGGAGGGTTACTACCCCGCGCTGCCCCAGATAACTGAGCAGTTCATGCAAATGAGTCGTCAGGAATTGCTCGTCTGGCATTGCATTGAGATATCCGTTCAAGCTGTCGATCACAATAACCTTGGCACCGGCATCGGCTGCGCGGCATACCGTATCAGCATACTCACCGGGGGTCAGCTCAGCCGGATCCACTTGCTGAATGGACAACTGGTTTGATTCAAACGGGCTACGCAAGTCCATGCCGAGTCCATCGCAGCGGTTAAGCAAGTTGCTGATAGATTCTTCGAAAATGAACATCGCTGCACTCTGGCCCTGCTGTATAGCGGACATCACAAACTGTGCCGCGAGCGATGATTTGCCAGCGCCGGGGGGGCCAACAACAAAGGTACTCGTGCTCTCTTCAATGCCACCACCCAAAAGCGTATCGAGTTGCGCTACCCCGCTTGGAAACCGACTGGGCTTGTTCATCATGCGTGATTCGGACGCAATTAATCGAGGATAGGCGATGAGTCCCCCACGCCGGATCACGTAATCGTGCAACCCCTCCCGGAATGCCATTCCCCGATATTTGATCACACGCACGTGGCGACGTGTGGCGCCGTAATTACTCAATGTCTGATCGAGTGAAATGACGCCATGGGCAATGCTGCGCACTTCCAGGTCTTTTTCACCCGCCGTACGGTCGTCGAGGAACACGACGGTACAGGCTCGCCGTGAAAAAAATTGTTTAAACGCCATCACCTGCCGCCTGTACCGCAATGCATTTACAGCGAGTAACTGAAGTTCTGAAAGTGAATCGAGCACGACACGCACGGGTTTAAGTGCTTCTATCGCAGCAATCAATTTCTGCGTCGTCTCACTTAGCTCGACTTCGGACGGGTGGAAAATCGTATATTGCTCTTCAGGATCGAGCATTTTTTCTGAAGGAATCACCTCGTGGATATGGACGCCGTCCAGTGACCATCCATGCGAAGCGGCGACCGCGCGGATCTCCGCCTCGGTTTCCGATAGGGTCATGTAAAGGACGGTCTCACCTGCTTGAGCGCCTTCCAATAGGAACTGCAGGGACATCGTGGTTTTTCCAGTACCTGGCTCGCCCTCAATCAAATAAAGCCGGTCGCGTGTCAATCCGCCACCCAGGATGCAATCGATGCCAGGAATACCCGTCGATAATAACTCAGATGATGAAGTAGTTTTTTTAGATGCCGTCAAACGAAGCTCCACAGTTACTCATTGCAACGATTAAAAAGTTGCAATAATATTAATCTACGTGGAGCATTTGAAGAGAAAATGGGCCACAAGGAAGTTGCCCACTGAAAATAGAGACGCCGAAAATGGGTCAAGCCACTTTCACGAACTTTAGAGCAGGGACGAATTGTAGCCGAATTCAACAACGCTGGTGGACTGCCCATATCGGATGGACTGATGGTGAGGATCTTTCACAAAGTCATAACGAAGACTGGGAGAATCTTGTACGGCAATGTCCACGCGACTTTCCGGAAAATAAATGGTCGGTCTCGTAACTGGCGCATTATATGGGATTGGGCTTTTTCCGGGTTTTACCAGGTCTTGGACCGAGGTTGTATGCAAACGTCCTCAGTACGGCCTTAAATCAGGATCTGAGGAATAACATTAGTTTCTAATTACTCGCGGGTGTCATTTAAAGGCCTTTCATCCTATTTTCTCATCGCTGTAATCAATGTTTCCGTGCCGAGGATATTCATCATTCGCTTCATGTTATATGCCAAGACATGCAAGCTCATCTCAGTTTGCACTTTTGGAAGCCTTTTCATCAGGAAGTGCGTAGCACCCATCCACGCCTTCAACGTACCAAACGGATTTTCAACAGTGCAGCGGCGAGTCATTGCCAACCCGGGTCGTTCGTCAAGTCGCCGTTGCATCCCTTCTAGTACTTCCTCGTGCTCCCCGCGCGTAATGCGCCGGTAGTCACCAGTGGTGCACCTCGGCTTGAGCGCACATGTCGGGCATGCCGAGGTCCAATATTTATGCAGTAATTCGCCACGTTCTTCGGTCTTGCAGCGCCATGGTGCACGTTGGCCGGCTGGGCACAGGTATTCATCACTTTGCGCCAGATAGATAAAGTCGCGCTTGTCGAATTTCCCCAGCGCCCGGTTATTCGACGTGATGGGCTTGGGTACCAACGGCACCGCACCCTGCTGTTCGCAAGCACGGATTTCCACGCCACTGAAGTAGCCACGGTCAGCTATGGCAACCAGCTCCTTCTTTGCAGTGACCTTCTGGACATGCTTAGTCATGTTGGCAAGCTGGTTCCTGTCATGACCAACATTGGTAACTTCATGGGCAACGATCAGGTGGTGCGTTGTGTCGACGGCGGTCTGCACGTTGTAACCGACCATGCCCGTGCCGCGTCCGCTAGTAGCCATGGAGCGTGCGTCCGGGTCAGTTTCAGAGATCTGCTGGTCTGGCACCTGCTGCAGTTGCTTCTCTAGCTCGTTGAACTCGGCGATCTGCCGCTTGAAGGAGGCAATCTTGTCTCTAATGTGCTGTACGCGCATCTTGGTTGTCAGCTCCGGCTGCCGGTCAGCGCGGTCAAGTTCTTTCATGTAGCGGGCGATGCTCTCTTCGACCTGTTCAATACGTGCTTTGATTTTACGCTGTGTGTAGTTCTTGTCACGGTTGTTCACCGCCTTGAACTTGCTTCCGTCAATGGCGACCGCGCCGCCTTCAAACATGTTCAGCTTGTGACATAACAGGACGAATTGCCGGCAGACGTTACGGATGGCCTGTCCATTGTCCTTGCGGAAGTCGGCAATGGTCTTGAAGTCAGGTGTGAGCCGGCTGGTCAGCCACATCAGTTCGACATTACGTTGTGTTTCACGTTCCAGGCGCCGGCTGGACTGAATTCGGTTCAGATAGCCATATACGTAGATCTTCAAAAGTACTGCTGGATGATACGAGGGTCGACCTGTTTCGGCAGGAACTGCGCCCTCAAAACTAAGTGCTTTCAAATCAAGCGAGTCGATGAAAGCGTCAACGACGCGAACGGGATTGTCTTCGGCGACGTACTCGTCCTGCTGTGCCGGAAACAAGATGGTTTGCGTCCGTTCGACTCCCTCAATGAATCGCTTCATCCGGATCCCCTTCTTGTTAGGTGATATCCGTATGACCTCTTAATCTAAGTTTCGTTTACTCAGATAGGCATGTTTTCACACAGGCTGGACCCAAAGCAGAAGTGGCCGATTCCGAAAAGCGAACATTCTGGTAAAAGTGAGACTCGTTAGCAGCGTTTTCGGCCATTCCTTCAGCTGGAGCGCAACGGCAGCTACGCGCCTAATTTCAGTCGCGCAGCGTCCTTAGAAGCGGTCATTGGTTCAAGCGACGATCTGACTACTGGTGGTGGGTGGATAGTGCTCTGTCTGCTTTCGAGAGGCCGATGGCGATCGCTGCCGTCCCGAAAAGGATGCTGTTTGGGGAATGGCCAAGTTTTGTGGGTTGCGCACCCAGCAGCTCGATGGCCACTAACTCGAGAAGCTGCCGCGCGGGGGCGAGATCGCCTATTCCGCGGCACGTGTCCCCGTCAGCAAGACCATCAGCACATGGTCAACAAGCCTGATCAGACGCTCTCGCGGGATCGATGCACCAGCCGGTCCGGCGTAATGGGCCAGGAGCGCGACTACCGTATCACCAAAGACGTCGAGCTCAACCTCCGACATGGGCGCGTGTCCCGCATCAGCCGCTCGCTTGGCGAGCTTGTCCAGCTCTGCCCGAACGAACGTGCCGAAGCGCGCGGTCAGGGTTCGATACAGGTCTGGGTGCAACCGCGCCATTTCCATCGTCGCGGTGACGATCTCGGGACTGTCGTCGCAGTTACCGACCTGCACCATCAACGCGAGAAGATCGTCTCGCAGCGATGTGCCGGGATAGCGAGGCGGATCCATTGGATTCAGCGTGGCAACGGCATCGGCCACCACATCCGCTTTCGCCGTCCAACGCCGATAAAGCGTCGCCTTCGAAACCCCCGCACGCGCCGCCACATCGGTCATCGTCAGACCGTGGTACCCCTTTTCACCAAGAAGCTCGAGCGTTGCGCTGATGATGACATCGTCGCGACTTCTGTCTTGGGAGCGCCCCCGTTCTGCCGCCGGCAGACGACGCTGGTGTAGGTTGGCTTGATCGGTCATGCCAAACATTATAGATGATGGCTGAGATAATCCGAAACTCTGCCTTTTCGAAACTATTGCGTTTCGTATTGGATGGACTTATTATGTTCGGACTTCCCCGGCGCTGAGCGCGCCTTCATTCTTTGAAAGGCTTTCCATGTCTACCCCAATTATTTCCCCCATTCTCGTCATGGGTGCCACTGGTAAACAAGGTGGTGCTGTTGTCCGTGCGCTACTGAAGGCGGGTCGCGCCGTGCGCGCCTTTGTGCGTGATCCTGCTTCTCCCGCAGCACAGGCACTTGTAGCCCAGGGCGTCGACGTAGTGAAGGGCGAATTCACCGATACTGCCAGCCTCGACGCGGCACTGACAGGGGTGGACGGCGTTTTCTCCGTGCAAATGGGATCGCATCCTGGCGACCCGGACACTGAGATTCTGGCCGGTAGGGCACTGGTCGAGGCTGCTCATCGCGCAAATGTACGCATCATTGTCCATAGTTCTGTTGCTCGTGCGGGCGATCATGAGAACTTCATCGGCTGGAATGAGGGGCGTTGGGAGCCGCTGTATTGGCAGAACAAGGCGGCCGTGAACGAGATGGTCAAGACGCAGGGCTTCCGCCACTGGGTGATCCTGAAGCCGGCCATGATCATGGAGGACATCGTGCCGCCGCAGGCGGATTTACAATTCGCCACGCTTCGCGAGCGCGGTCGATTCGAGACTGCAATAGCAGCCGACACCCGCATTGACTGGATCGCGGTGGACGACATCGGTGCGTTCGCGGCTGCCGCCTTCGCCGAGCCAGAGCGTTTTCACGGTCATGAGATTGACCTTGCCGCGGAATCCTTCACTTTGCCCGAGGTTGCAGCGAAGATGACCAAGGCCACGGGGAAGCCGGTTTCGGCCGTCACCTTGTCTGAAGAAGAGACGCTCGCGAAACCTCATGGTGCGATGACCTTCAAGCACGAGTCATGGAACAACGTCGAGGGCTATAAGGTGGACCTCGATGCCGTTCGTAGCTGGGGCGTGCCACTGACCACGCTTGACCAATTCATCCAGCAGCACCGCGATAAGTTCGTCATCGGCTGAGCGCTCGGGCCGATCACAGGCAAAGGGCGATTCACCCAGCGGGGCTACACAATGCTTAGCAGGTCAATCTAGCTTTAATTGGTAGCCCTCGAAAAAAGAGCATGGCAACATATGCAACTTCTCACTAAAGTATTTGGTGCAACACTAACTGCCGCAAAGCTTCGGCAGGAGCTGCTTGGCCATACTGATGTATCCACCACGCAGGTGGTATGCCCATGTGCTCAACAAGGGTGGGCGAGGTGTGCCGTCTCCGATCGACCTGGTCTCGACTTTCTGAACGGCTGGTATGGAGTGTTCGGATATTTCTGCCACCGGCTTCTTATGGCCGAACCTTGCCTAAGCTTGGTTTTAGACAACCGGCAGAATGCAGGTAGGAAAGCCTCCCTCTTAGCTGCTCTCGCTGGTCATTCGGATATGATGTCTGCCGAAGTATCGGCATTCTTGCACTATGATTGTCTTGTCGCCCGTGCGCCGACTGCTCCCGTGGCGCTGCTGGCCAGCAGACCCGCAATGATCGACAGTACCTCTGGGTGATACACCAGCCCCATATGACTTACACCATCGACCGCGATGGCATGATGGTTGTGCAAGCCAGTGGGTACACAGCCTTGCCACGCCACCACTCCATCGGACTTGGAGTAGATCGAGAATGCAGGCACGGCAGCCACCGCATCGTCATCAATCCCTTCCGCGCTGGCTGGAGCAGCGCCGACGTTGTGCAATTCAGCATAGGGGATGCCGAGGGTGATGATCTGACGAACGCAGGCCGGATAGCGCTGCAGCAGCGCCCGCGCATACAGGCCGCCCAGGCTCCAACCAACCAGTGTTACGGCATGACCGTCCCGTGCCGCTAAGCGCTGCAATTGCATCGACAGCCGTGTGATCCAAGCGTCAAGATCCCCGTTTGGAAGTTGGTTGATGCCATGCTCCCAATCATGGACGTCATAATTGAGTTGCCGCAGGCGTGTGCGCAACATCGCTGTGGCGCTCCCAGAGGCGCCGAGTCCGGGAAACACGATCACTGTATGACTATCCCCTTTGGGCAGGCGATCGACTGGGAGGACGTGCGCTGCGTAATAGTCCATGATGGAGCGCATGGGTTCGGATGCGAACAGAAGCGGACAAGAAGGTTGAATGTTAGTGATATGCATCGTGCTCCTTGGAAGCTCATTTGAGCATGAGATTAAGATGGGCTCATCATGCTGCACCGCAGAAGAATCACGCCAAATATCTTTATTAAATTGCCGTGAATGTGAGTGATATTTTTGTTCTGCTGCATTGCACAAATATATATTGAACGTTTGTCCAGATGCCGTCTCTGATCTTGTGTTAGCCCCTTATGCAGATAACCGCCTGTATAAAATGTTTCTTAGGAATACTTATGAATAACTTCTTCCCGTCATCTTCTTCGCCCGCAGTCAAAGCTCAACTTGAGGCGCAATTTGCCTTCTATGCCGATGTGTCGAAAAAAATGTTCGACAGCATGCAAAAGCTCAATGAGCTCAACATTCAGGTAGGGCAAACATTGATGGAAGAAACTCTTTCGAGCACTCGGCAGGTAATAAACGCCGATGGCCGTATCGATGCCTTATCGATTGCTGCTGGTCAGGCACAGCCTGCAGCGGAGAAAGTCCGCGCCTATAGCCAGCATGTGCAAGCCATTCTTGCTGATGCTCAGGTGGGCATCGTGAAGACCGCTGAAGCGCATATCCCAAATGCCGCCCGCACGGCTGAGGGAGTCGTCAAGGAAGTCGCACAAAAGGCATCCGACCAGACTGCGAAGATGACTCAGCGTCAAAAAGAAGCGCTGGAAAAACTCACCACGCCGATTCGTGGAGCCGGAGAACGCACTCAGTCGTCTAACAGCGCAACGCGTCCGCAATAACTTATTGCGGCACGTAGGTAGGTAAAAGGGCCGCGGCAACTGCTGCGGCCTTTTCTATTGTAGACGCTCGCCCCATTCAGAAAAGATTTCATGACCGCCAACACCGTTTTAATTGTCACCAACGACGTTGCTGACGCAAAGTTGCTCAAAGAGACACTTGCAGCCGCAAGAGATGGTCCGTTTATTACTGAGTGGGTTCGTCATTTATCTGAGGTAGTAACCCGATTGGGCAGGCGTGGCGTCGATATCATTCTCGTCGATCTGTGTCTGTCGGACAGTCAGGGTCTGGACACCTTTGATGTGCTCTTCGAGTTGGTCCCTGCCATTCCTATCATGACGCTCTGCGACGAGGAAAATGAATACCTCGCGATTGAAGCAGTGCAGCGCGGTGCTCAGGGGTTTCTTAGTAAGGGTCATTTCCAGAACTCTCTGGTGCCGCAGGCGATCCGTAATATCATTCAGCGCAAGAAAGTCGAAGAAGCACTCTTCGTGGAACGGGAACGATCGCGCGTCACTCTTGAATCGATAGGTGACGGCGTTCTGAGCACCGATGTCGCGGGCAACGTTACCTACATGAATGCCGAAGCCGAGCGCATGACAGGTTGGTCACGCGACGACGCACAAGGCCGCCCAATTGCCGAAGTCTTCCATCTGATTGACAGTGAGACGCGACAGCTCGCCAGAAATCCGGTCGCGATGGTCATCGCTCGTGGAAAGAATCTGGCCCTCCACGCCAATTCGGTACTGGTCCGCCGGGATGGATATGAATCGCCAATAGAAGATTCCGTCGCCCCAATCTTTGACCGAAACGGCGACGTCACTGGCGCCGTCGTTACGTTTCATGACGTGTCCGAAGCCAAGGCCATGGCGCAGAAAATGGCGCACTTGGCACAACATGATTACCTTACCGGCCTACCAAATCGTTTGCTCTTGAATGACCGCCTGACGCAAGCCATTTCCTACGCAAAGCGGTACACCACCCAGCTTGCCGTGTTGTTTCTGGACCTGGACAATTTTAAGCACATCAATGACTCGCTCGGGCACGCAGTGGGCGATAAGCTGCTCGAATCGGTCGCGAGCCGGCTGGTATCCCAAGTGCGGCATTCTGACACGGTGAGCCGTTTGGGTGGAGATGAGTTCGTTGTGCTTGTGTTGGACGATGCACTGGCGGAGCATTCCACCGTTACTGCTGAAAAAATCCTTCATGCACTTGCAGCGCCCCACTTCCTCGCTGGTACTGAGCTGCACATTACGACAAGTATCGGAATCAGCACGTTTCCTGCTGACGGGGACGATGCTGATGCTTTGGTCAAGAATGCAGATGCGGCGATGTACCACGCGAAGAAAGAGGGAAAGAACAATTATCAATTTTTCGACAGTCACATGAATGCCTTGGCAGTGGAGCGCCAAGCCACCGAGGTAGAACTGCGTCGCGCAATTTCTGAAAATGAGCTGTTGGTGTACTACCAGCCAAAGGTCGATTTGGTAACAGGGACAGTGACCGGCGCGGAAGCCCTCGTTCGCTGGATTCACCCCGATAAAGGGATCCTGTTTCCCGAGGCGTTTATCTCAGTCGCTGAAGACTCGGGCCTAATCGTCGCTATAGGAAAGATCGTGCTTCTCCAGGCGTGCCGGCAGGCCAAGGCATGGCGTGACCAGGGAATGGCATCCCTTACCATTGCTGTCAATGTTTCAGCGCTCGAATTTCGGAGTCGTGGATATGTCGAACATCTGCGTAACGTGTTGGATGAAACAGGTCTGGATGCGAGATGTCTGCAGCTTGAGTTGACTGAAAGCGTGCTGATGCGAAACGTGCAATCAAGCAGTGCCGTCCTCCATGAACTGAAACAAGTCGGCGTGCAACTTGCCATCGACGATTTCGGCACCGGGTATTCCAGTTTGAGCTATCTTAGCCAGTTCCCTATCGACGTATTGAAAATTGACCAGTCGTTTGTACAAAGCATCTCGTCGAACAACGGTAACGGCGTCATCGTCAATGCTGTGATTGGCATGGGTACTAGCCTGGGGCAAAGCGTTGTTGCGGAAGGCGTCGAAACGCCAGCGCAGCTTTCATTTCTTCATGCACACCACTGCACTGAGGGGCAAGGATATCTTTTTAGCGCCCCGGTATCGGCAGATGATTTTACGCGGCTTTTGAGAAGCGGAACCGTAAGTGCCGGTGTTCGGCTGCAATAGCGGACCGTTCCAAATTTACCAAACGAATGTCATGCTTCACACTGCATTGGCTCTTGGTTGTTGGTATCAGATCACTGACGGATTCACGTTCGTGCGGCTTACTACTGTTGCCAAATTGCTGATCCTGCCGGCTGCTGCGATAAACTGATCAAGGATGATTGGCTTGGGGATATCTTGAAAGTGATAATTTAACGTTCAGACAAAGGATTCCCAGGCGGGGTCCAAGTGACGGCACTATTAACAATTTTTGAATAGCTTAGTCACCGACTGCTTTTGGCCGGACCCGGAAGTAGATCGATTTCGGGCGGCTGGCAGCTATTGACCGCTTTCCGGCCAGTGCTAGGCCGGTCGGGGAATGCCGGACGCAACCCACTGCGGACGGTAACGCTGCCAGGATCGGCGCCTGAAACCAAACGATCAACGCATACGCCCTTTTTTTCTGGCACGCACCGCGGCAATTGCTTTAACTACAGGGGCTTCCACTACACCATCCGGAATGAAGGGATCTTCTACCTCGTCCAGAGCGATGATGTCAGGGTCGTTTTCACCGATCTGCCAAGCGGGGCGGATGTACAGGTGGTGCTTGAGGAGCGCGAGCTTGTATTCAATCTCCGGCATTCTTTGGCCGCCGGTGGGCAGTTGCGCTGGCATTAGAAAGAAGGCACCGAAATTTTCGAACACCTTCAAGAAGTTCGTCAGGTTTTCTGGAGTTGCAGGTGTCATTCGATTGATTCGCGAGACAATGCTAATCGTATCACCTGATCTGAAGTCCGAAGTGATGGGATCGATATTGGGCCCAACGATCACAGCGTAATGATGGGGACTGCTCTTCGAAATGCCGGTGACGATCGTGACACGCAACGCGCCCTCGACGTCCTCTCGGCCCCACCGGCTGTGCCAATCAGTGAATATTTTCTTACCAGCATCAAAGTCCTTAAACATCAGTGCCATGAACGGTGGCTGTTGGTCGTTCCACCCGTAGCAGGTCCCACCCCAGCGGGCTTTGTCCCAGCTCGAGATGTCGATAGGTGAAAGTACCTTGCGCTGAGTGTGTTTGCGCTGGGAGGTGTCCATCAGCCCCTTGGGCGGAGCGCCGTCACCAAATCTAATCGCTTCCTCTTTTTCGTGGCACTTAACAACAGATTGATTCGGGCGCCAGTGTTGGTCACGCAGGCAGTCATAGTGCTTGTCATCGTTGCCCACCCAGTCGGCCAGCCGCACCTTGGCGTCCCTACCGAACAGGTTGCGTCCGATGGCAACCACGTTGCCCAGCACCACAGCTCGCGCCAGGCCTCTTTCCTCGCCGGCGACCTTCTTCACCCACTCTTCTGGGTTACGGATGATGAACTGATGCGTAGCAATGGTCACAACAGTGCTGCAAAGAAAATCGGCGAATTGCGTCAACGCTTCCTTGTTCTGGAAGTCGACACTTTCATCTGTGACAATTTCCGCATGGACACCTGAGATGTTGTCCAACCACGCGAACGACGGACCTGTCGCCTGCTCTTTCACTTTGCGCAAGCGGATGATCGTCTTCTCGGCATGCGGGAGGACGTCGTATTCATCGCTGGTCGCCATAAAGGCTTCCAAGGCACCGAGCAACGACTCGGCAACTCCGCTGGAAGCGGCATCGTTCGGGAAATCGATCAGAAACTCTGCCCCCAGTATGATCGAGCTGACCGTTGCGCGCGGGCCATCATTTAGCGTGGGTTCGCTCGGAAGATCTTCACGTGCTGGCTGATCCTGCCAACGTTCGAAGAAATCAAGCATGTCCTTCGAGTTCTTGGGTGCATCGGCGAAGCACTCTCCATTCACACGTTTTTCATGACCCAGCACATACAGAATGGCCGCTCGCGGCATAGCCAGATCGAGCCGATCAAGTGTGTCTGGCAGCGGTTCGAGCGCAGAAATTCGGGAGAACGGAACGTTTAGGAAGTGGATGCTGAGCACGGCCTGCAACAGCATCGTCTCCTCCTCCGATTGAGCCTCACTCTGTCCTGCCGGCGTTAGGTTCTCCAAGACTCGGGTCCACACTATTGCCTGGAGGATCTGGGGAATCCGGCCAAGCTGCATTTCGATCCAAGTCAAGCGGCGCAAGGAGTGGTGTGCGATGTCCGGCTTTTCCCCTTCCGCCTGAAATAGGTGGAAGGATCGCTCGATTGCTACTATGAGCTTGTTGCGCGCCGCCCACAAAAGGCCAGCCCTCTCGTACGCATAGCTGCCATCCAACAGCGTGAAAATCAGCTGGCGTTGATACTCTTCCTTGATAAACATCTCTTCGGCCCGCCCTAACCAACGGATCGCGTCGTAGGGTTTGCCATTTTTCAGCTTTTGGCGTCCGCGCAGCCTGAACGACTCGCCGGCCGCGCCGTCGCTCACGCGTTGTCGCTCCAAATCCACGACCAGCTCAAAAAGGCTGTCGAACTCCGGAGCGTCGACCATTTCGCTCATCTCGTGAACCATGCTAGACAGGGATTCGAATGGGAACTGTCCCATGTGCCTGGACGCCTCTGCGATCTCCGTCAAATTTGCCCAGACCGCGGATAAGTCCTGCAATTCTCCCTGGTACATCGAATCGGTCAAGCTGATAAACGTCCTGAGCATGCGAGCGAAGAGAGCATTGTTGGGCCGAGCATCATCGGCCTCCAGCGTCTTCAGGTGAGCGACGAGAGCCTGGCGTCTGGCAGTGGCACGGCTTCGATTAGTTGCAACCAGTTTTTGGCGCTCTAGGGTGATGAGTAGCTGATTCAGATTTAGCAGACGCTCTTGGTCTACCGCCTCGGTCGAACTTGCCACATAGCGCTCGACTTCGTCGTAATGGGTCAAGAAGTCGCTGAAGTCCTCAAACCACCAATGGGCGGTCCAGGCACGTTGGTAGGCGACGCGCAGCAGCTGGCTAGGAATCGCCAGCTCGCGCGCAATCCGGTCGGCCATAGCGAAACGGCCCTCGATCTCGACGCGCGGCCTATCAAGACCGCGAGCAAGTGTTGCTGCACGGACGCAGTCTTCAACCAGTTGGTACCGTGCCCCAATGTAGCGATTCGGATCGGAGATGTGCGCATCGAGTTCCTCCAGCTCCTCTTTACGCCGAGTGTCTTCAGGTCCGAGCCGCACGCCGCCTTGGCGGGATGCGTCCTCGATTTGAAGCGCCGATATGGCGAGGTCCAAATGGTCGTGTCGGTATACGCGGTCAGTGAGCCAATTCCGATCCATGATATGAACGGGAATGCCTGCTGTTCTCGTCAGTTCGTCTTCGGTGCTGGCCCGCAACTTGTCGCTGACCAGTTGGTTGGTGAAGAAGTAGACTCGCTTGTAGTCTCGCTTGGTTGAGAGCACGCTTTCCACGTCGGCTTCTAGCTTGGGCTTCCACTTCTTCTTGGCACTGAAAGCGAACGCCCAACGCTCCGACCCGCCTGCTAGATCCCCGACCCACCAGCGATCGGAGATCTCGTCAGAGACTGGATAGTTTTCCGAGTCAACCTTGCTGTCGCCACCACCGGTAGGGCCAGTCTGGATCCGGAGGTTTGGGCAGATTTCTTTCTCAGCGATCAGCCGGCAGAAGTGTTCAAACTGATATTCCTCCTTGCGCGCAGTTAGCGTGTCAAGGTGGTGCTCGAACACCGGGCGTGCTAACACGGGACGCGATTCGACGACCGAGTCAGAAAACAGGTTCGGGTGCCGCGCCCGCATCAGTTCCCGAGGGCTATGCACTTGGCTCGACTTGTTGGGAGCAACATCGTTCACAACGACTTTCTGAGACTTCATGTCATTTCCTTAAGCTTCCGATCTGCAACGTAGAAATACGCCTCATGTCATCTTTCGTTACGGAGGGTCGTTGCGCATGGTGAAGTATTTTACTGCGGCCTCGATCTTGGCCATATGATCGGCCCCCTCAGCCTCGGCATCTTCGTCGATATGTACCTGAACGGAGTGACGCCCCGAGAACTCCGGTAACTTGTTTAATAATGTTGCCCGCACGTCATCCAGCGGTTGCCCCAATGATGGTTCAATTGGCCCTCGACGGATGTCTGATTCTGGCCGAGTCCGGTAGTGGCTTTGCCAACGAATATCGGCGCCTATGAGCCACATTCCGGACTATCGCGACGAAAGTACTCGCAAGGCAACCGGGACATCAACTTTGGCGGATTTTTAGTTCCGAGTCCTCCAGTGGCACTCATTTACTTCCAAAAGCGCGAACTAAATGTTTGCCAAAACTGATGGTCTGGTTACGGAAAGCGCCGCATCTGATTGATACGTAAGTATTTTCCAGCAAGTAAGAATGGGCGACATTTAGTTCAGACCGCTCTCGCAGCATAGCAATAGGTATTTCGCTTCAAAAACGGAGGAAAGATGACAATAAAAGCACGAAATTGCCGATATTCCTTCCGTTTTCGGAACAGTATAAAAAATGGGAATTTTTGCGAAAGAAATGCGGATGTCGCACCGGCGATAAAGTGGCCATATAACTGTGCCCCAGACATTACAGTTCGTTTGACCGCCGCGCCATGACTACATTTTGCGTACATTTTTCGCCGCAACTACGGACATTAACGGCTACAAAATGCGTACAACGGCCCTTTTGTGACTACCTTTTGTTTATGACTCGCCTCTTTCCTTTTGGTCTTGCTGAATGACCGAAATAACAGTTTTTCGCCAGCAGACTATAACGCCTACTTGAGCGCAACCGTAATCTCCACCGCTTGAAGCTCATCCGTTGAGCGCTTGCAACAAACTGATCTCAGCGCGTAGACTTGCTCGCAGCTCACTGCCTTTCGTATCATGCCATTTCATTCTCACGAGCGACTACTGATGAAGTCTTCCATTGGGCTAATGACCGAGTTGTACACCCACGAGGTTCCTTACGTCTTCGCAGAATTCAAGCGCCTGGTTGGTGAGTCGTACTGGGTGAAACGAGTGAAGGCCCTCAAGGAACACCTTCGCGGCCAACCCTCTCTGCGCGACTTTCTCCGTGAAGAAAACCGGCTTGCCTTCTTACTTGCGGACTGTAGCAAGGTTGCATTCGACAATGGTGGGATGCTGCCGCTTCAGGCGACAACGCGGCGTGAGCTCTACCCGGCCTTCGCCTTCATGGCACAAACGCTATCCATAATCAATAGCGCCGACGACAAAAATGCACAGGCCATCATTGCTCGGATCCGTGGCGGAATGAAGAATCCTCCAGATCTACGGGCGATGGACCTCGAACTCCACACGGCTAACCATTTCGTTTCGCGCGGCTACCACGTCGAGTGGCCCGAAATGACTAAATCGGGAACGTTCGACCTCCTTGTTCCCGATCTAGGCAACGGAGGGCTGGAAGTTGAATGCAAGTCAATTTCAAGTGATAAAGGCCGAAGTGTCCATCGCAGAGATGCGATGGATTTCTTTCATCTCGTCGGATCCGACGTTAAAGCAGCATGCCTTTCGATGGATATCGGGCTGGCGATCGTCCTAACTGTTCCGGCCCGACTCCCAAGCCAGCAGGCGGAGAAGCGAGAGCTTGCCAAGAGGGTCACTTCCGCCCTCGTTGGCTGCCGTACTCAGCAGTTTCCAGATCGTGTAACCGTTCGCATCTCTGAATTTAATCCTGCTGACCTGAACGTAGTGCATAACCAGGGGAAGCCAACTGTGGAGCAGAACGATGTCGACAAGGTCACCGGCACGGTCAATCAGGAATCAATGATAATCGGCACCCCAGCGGGCGGAATCGTTGCACTGGTCGTTCAAAGCGCAGAGGATGATGAACTACTACAGTCCGTCTTTACCACACTTTCCGATTCAGCAAAGCGACAGCTTACCGGTCAGCGAGCGGGCATATTTTTCGCCGGCTTCGCAGATCTCACGCCGGAGCAAATGATCGCGCTGGCCCAACATGACGTCGATGCATCAAATGCCGTGACTGCCCTACGCCAAGGTGTAAGTCGGTTCTTGGGAAACGCTGGACGTGATCATGTCATTGGCGTGAGTTTTCTCAGCCAAAGCCATCTGACGGAAACTGAACCCGACGTCGTCACGAGCCGCGGTTCTGCGTATTACTTCCCGCGTAAGGAAAGCAAGTTCTGGCACAACGACTTCGAGGGCCTTGTTCGCACCTTTACCACATAGGGGTAAGGGTGCGCTCGAAAAGATTTGCTGCCTCTTGCCTACTTGAAAGTAAAATCAGCCAATTGCACTAAACTGAATTTAGATCCACTACGTCATACATTCCACACCTAGAGTCCGTCGTAAGGAATCTGACATAGGGTTCTATGTCTTATGTTGCGAATTTATGGCTTTTTATCGTCCCTCATTAACAAGGCGACATTGAAGCTTGGCTGCAAGCTTCGCATACGCCAATAGGCGTGTTGCTCTTCTTAACGGCGACGTGCGCGCCCTACTGGATCCTCAGAACATCATGAACGTATGGAACCATACACATTGACATTTTTTCCGTTGAAGTCACGTCAAAGAGCGTGACTGCCGCAGCTTGAAGTACAGTCGACAACGTCTGAGTACACTTTGTTTTTCATAACGACAAGCATGCGCTTGCAAAAATCTACAAAGAGTTTTTTTGAATGAGCAGCCTATGGGCTTACGCGAGCATGTTCATGGCTGCACTGGTTGCGGCCACAATACTGCCCGCACAATCGGAGGCTGTCCTGGTGAGCCTGTTAGTTGGAGGACAACAGCCAGCCTGGATGCTGATCCTCGTTGCCAGTGTTGGTAATGTCCTCGGCTCCTGCGTGAACTGGATACTGGGCCGTTTCGCGGAACGGTATAAAAAGCGCCGCTGGTTTCCCGCGAACGAGCAGACATTATTGCGTGCTCAAAAATGGTACGGCAAGTACGGCCGGTGGTCGCTGCTTCTGTCATGGGTGCCCATCGTCGGTGATCCTCTGACGCTCGCCGCAGGGGTAATGGGTGAGCGTTTTTCCATCTTTGTATTCCTGGTGACTATCGCCAAGACGCTACGGTACGTGGCCTTGGCAATAATCACGCTCGGCGTAATGTAAGACGACGCTGCCCCATTGACAATGGTTGCCTCCCTTATTGCACGCCACGACCTTTAGGTTTCTGAAACGATTTTTCCCTGCGCGTCCAGCGTGGCGCTTCCATCGTGTCAGCCATGCTCCAAATGCCAACCAAAGTTATATCGCCGACTTAGCTGAACAGATTAGTGGCATGCCCATCTGCGCAAAGTGCGCAGGCGATAACAACGAAACAAGAGGCTGTCCTGCCTGGTCGAGATACAACATCGCGAAGTGTCGGACTTTTGCCGTCAGTGCCGGAAATGTGTTGGTGTCCGCCCGCCAGCTCGGCGCACTCCAAATACATGCTTTTTTGATAGCACCCGCTTCAGGAACTCGAAATACTTATAAAAATCAATGTCTTAGAAACCTTTTGCTGCCTCCCGGCTTAGCTGGCACAGCCCATGCTGTATGTCCTGCGTGTACGACAAAACGATCGCTACCAACCAACGATCTACCTAGCCCTCACACTTTTTATTTATCTACTTCAGGAGCACTGTAATGACAACCTTGACTATCAAAGATCTGGCCGTTTCCGAAACTCTCGACGCACACTCTATGGCATCTGTACGTGGCGGCACCTATCTGGGTGGCTTTCCGTTCCCCAGCTCGATGTTTAGTCTGTCCAAGGACGACTTCAAATTTGACGCGACACAAATGATGCAGCAGAGCCAGAACACCGAAGTCAACAACGGCAACAATGCTGCCTTCGTGTCCGGCATTACTTCCAACGTGACCCCGACCCAACATGGCTCCAACAACATCAACTTCGGCGGCCTGTTCGCGTAAGCGCCGGTAGTCATTTAACTCTTTACCCCTTACTTACTATTTACTTTTCAGGAGAATCATCATGAAAGCACTGATTATCAAAGACCTCGCCGTATCCGAAGAACTCGACGCCCGTTCCATGGCTGCCGTACGCGGCGGCTGCTACGCTGGTGGCTATGGCGGCGGCTATCTCCCCAGCCCGTCGTACACCCCGACCCCTGCGCCTTATGGCAAGGGTGATTTCAAATTCGATGCTACACAAATGTTGAATCAAAGCCAGAATACGGTAGTCAACAACGGCAACAACGCAGCCTTCGTATCCGGTATCACGTCCAACGTGACGCCTACCCAGAACGGCTCAAACAACATCGGCTTCCTGTAATGCCGACAAGGCAGGTGGAGGCAGCGCCTCCACCTGCCTTGGTAAAGCGAATCACTCATTATTAAACCTGTTCTCCAAGGAGCCTTACCATGTCATCGATCGTCGTCCAAGATCTTGCCAGCAGCACTGACCTCGACAAGCACGCCATGTCGTCGGTCTGTGGCGGCAACTCCTGGCTTGCCGGCCTCGGCCCCATCGCCAATGTCAACGTCAACGTTGTTCAAAACCTGAACCAACTGATGAACGTAGCAGTCAACACCCTCAACAATGTCGGTTCAGTTGGTGCAGGATTTGTCCCGCCAAACATCGCTATCAGCCCCTCGCAATTGGCAAATCTCGGAGTCGCACTCTGACGCCCGCTGCCCGAAATACGCATTTCGGGCAGCGGCGCATCGATCGGTCGCGGACCGTGATAGCTACCTGCGCCATCATCAGGATCGTCACTTGTATTGGCGCGACCTCATTGACATAGAGGTACGTTAGCTGCTTTTATACTTCGTCGTTGGGTAAGCGGGGAAATGAAGCGAAAAACATGTTTCGGCATGGGGAACGCTTTGAACCTCGACACTGCCGCCGTGCAGCTTCATAATTGTCCGCACGATGGAAAGCCCCAGACCTGTTGAAAACGATGAGTGGCTACGTGCGGAATCTGCCCGATAAAACCGGTCGAACAGTCGCGGGAGATGGTGTTGATCTATACCGACGCCAGGATTGATGACGCTAATGGAAGTCGAATTCGGAATGTTGGCGGCGCGCAGCCGCACTGACTCTCCCTGGGCGGTGTAGCGAATCGCATTTGCGACCAGGTTGCTGACCGCTCGACGAAACAGCGCGGGATCCGCGTTTAGTTTCGCGTTACCTTCAACAACCACTTGCACCCCTGCGTCGGCTGCAATGCCTTCAAAATAGTCTGCAATTTTCTGGAGTTCTTCCTCGGCCTGCATGTCCTGCCGATTCAGCTCCACCTGGGCATTGTCCGCCCGCGCGAGGAATAGCATCCCTTCCACCATACGTGTCAGCCGCTCGTATTCCTCGAGCCCCGACGACAACATAGCAAGGTACTCGTCTTCCGAGCGTCGCTGTGACAGCGCTACCTGTGTCTGGATCGTCAGGTTATAGAGAGGCGTTCGCAGGTCGTGCGCCAGGTCGGCGGAAAACTGCGACAAGCGTTGAAAGCTGCCTTGCAAACGATCGAGAACGTCATTGAAGGATTGAACGAGGGTCTGCAGTTCATTCGGCACAGAACTGGCGTCCAACCGGGTATCCAGGTGTTGTGCGGTGATTGAGTGCGCGTGTTGTGCAATGGCTTTAATGGGAAGCAGTGCACGGCGGACAACCGCGTAGCCCAGTACAGCGGCAAATAACGCGCCAAACAGCATGGCGCCCAGCACGTCACGTCGATACGCGCTTAACAACGCCATGCGATCCGATGTGGTTCGCGCGATCACTATTTGCACAAGCTGGTCGGACGTGCCGACGCGCCCCCAGGCGGTCACTGTCCGTGCAACTCTGCCAGGCGCATATTCCCATACTCCCAAAGAATCCAGGTCAGGCCGCTGATCGGCTGGCACGATCGCGAAGTCGGGTACACCGACGGCATCGCGCTCGTTACGCATCACGGTTTTTCCCTGCTGATCCCTTAACACCACGATCAGTCCTTCGTGACCGGCGGCAGCGTCGACGAACCGATGCTGATTATCTGCAATGGCATCGATCGTAGGCGTCTCCTGCAGAATGTCACGAAACTGGTCGACCTTCCCAATGAGCTCATGGTCATCGCGAAGCTCGAGCTGGATGGAAAGGGAATGTGACAGAAAACCACCGACCAGGGTAAAGGTGATCAGCGTAGCGATTGAAAAAAGCAACGCAAGTCGGGCAGTCAACGTATTCAACGGGCGATGCTTCAATGGCGTTCCTCAAGCACATATCCCATGCCCCGGACGGTGTGGATCAGCTTCGGGACATAGCCGTCATCAATCTTGGCGCGTAGCCGACGTACTGCTACGTCGACGACGTTGGTATCGCTATCGAAATTCATATCCCAGACTTGCGATGCGATCAGGGAGCGAGACAAGACTTCGCCCTTACGCTTTGCCAGCAGGTGAAGAAGCGCGAATTCCTTTGCTGTCAGATCAATCCTGTCTCCGTTGCGCATGACGCGGCGTTTCAACACGTCAATCTCAAGATCTCCGACTTCAATGCGGTCCGCCTCTCGTATTGGTCCGCGCCGAAGCAACGTACGAATACGTACGACGAGCTCAGCGAATGCGAACGGCTTGACGAGATAATCGTCGGCACCAAGCTCCAGCCCTTTAATACGGTGGTCCAGTTCGTCTTTCGCGGTCAGAAACAGCACAGGCGTTGCATTATCATTTTTGCGTAACTCTTGGATAATGGTCCATCCATCGATCCCGGGAAGCATGACGTCGAGTACGACCACATCGTAGTTGCCAACCTGAGCCATATGCAGGCCATCTGTGCCGGTTTGTGCCCAGTCGACGATGAACCCGGTTTCAGTGAGTCCTTTGCGTAGATATTCACCAGCTTTCGGTTCATCTTCTACAACTAGCAGGCGCATATTCACATCCCCTCATTCTGACTGCCGCCATTGTTATCCAAAAGGCGCGCGCTCTAGATTATAAATGCGTAATCAACGTCGTTGCCAAAAAACCACCAATTAAACCAGCGTCTATTTTGACAAAGTGTAGATGACGGAACTGTCATGTGGCGGTCATGTTTCTGTTGCCGTCCAGCTTCTAGACTGCGTTCATGGATTGCGATTGTTCTGCGATCCCCATCTGAATTTTAAGGAGTGCATCATGAAATCGAAGAAATTGGCTTTTGGTATTGTTAGTCTGGTACTCAGCGTAGGAGCCAGCACCGGCGCTCTCGCAGATAACAAGTGGGTAGGAAATTCCGGATCAAATTGGCTAGAGCATGTCCAGTCTACGAAGACCCGGGCCGAAGTGATCGCCGAGTTGGAGCAGGCGCGTAAAAATGGTCTGGTCACCGTGGGCGAAGAACCAGGATACCCACGCCAGCCAACCTTCAAATCCGGCAAGACGCGCGCTGAAGTGCAGGCAGAGGCCGCGCGTGCGTCCAGAGAGTGGCGTGCAGGCATCGAGAGCACGTACTTTGGTGGATGACCGCGTTGCATGCGGGAAGGGCTTATACAGCCGTTCTCGCATGGCATAGTGTGGGCGCTAGGGCGAACTAATGAAAATAAAAAGCTTCAAACATATACCCAGTAGCAATGACGCTTGCTGCAGAGAAAACGAACTTTATGCTTGACATTCCAATGGAGGGAACCTTCAGAATGTGAAGAATGGGAGTTGCCTTTAATAACTACGCTCATGCTAAACTAATTATATGAACCGCGTCCTCAAGACATTTGTGCTTTGGCTGCTGATTGCTGCTCTGCCTGTTCAAGGCATAGCTGCGGTCGTCCAAGCGTCTTGTGGACCGCGCCATCATGCAGTGTCGCCCACTAGCACAGGTACGGTCGACCACCATCATGACAGCAGTGTGACGCCCCACTCGCATTCCGACATGGTGGGACATGACGCTGATATGAGCACCGACCGTTTGGCGGATGCTGGAAGCGACCTCGAATCGGGTTCCAAGCAATTCCAAAAAATTTCTTCATGTAGCGCCTGTGCGGCGTGCTGTTTTGGTGCCGCAGCACCTCCTCCAAGCCTGTTGATAACACCTGTACTCAGCAGCGCCGAAGTAGCAGTCCTTCCTCCTGTCGTATCCTTTACCGGCTTTATTCCCGCTAGCCTTGAACGCCCACCAAGGCACCTCTCCGCTTAATACTCCCTGAGGGGCTAATGGCGAGTTGCATTCGCTCGTCGTTTCACCCCCTCGCGTAAGTTCGCGTGCAGTCGCACGTTCGTTCCGTCCGATTTCGAGGAAAAAATGTCATCTAAGCAATGGCTTGCGTTCGCCGCATGGGTCTTTGTCCCCGTCGCTGCTATCGCACAAGATAAACAAACACAACACGTCCCTACTGATGCCACGGCACCCGTATCTGCCATCAGTTACGAGTCGGCCTTCAAAGGCTATCGGTCACCTGGTGATGAAGGCAATACTCCAGATAAAGTCTGGCGCTCCGCCAATGAAGAAATGGCCAAGCTCGGTGGACACGCTGGTCAGATGAAAGACAGTCCCAGCCAACCTGCCGGAGCCTCCAGTGCTGCCCCTTCAGCTCCTGCCCAAGGTGGCGCGGTCGACCACAGCAAGCATCACTAAGGGGATACGCAATGACTGAAAAACAATATTTTCCCCGTCGTTCGGCGGTGGCGGCAGCCCTATTTACGCTCTTCCTTAGTGGTTGTGCGACTTTCTCTGCCGATGGCGGACTCGACAACGTCTCTAGCATGACCAATGAGCGTACTGGTCAGTCCGTGAAGCTTTCCAAACCCACTGCTGACGCCAACGCACCTTCTGATGCCGTAAAGACGCTGCTTGAAAAACCGCTCACACCTGACACCGCGGTTCAGATTGCGCTGCAAAACAATAAAGGGCTCCAGGCGTCGCTGGCCGAGCTCGGTGTGGCGGAGGCTGACCTTGTACAAGCCGGCCGCATGCGTAACCCGAGCTTCTCTTTTGGCCGTATGCGTGGCGGGGAGGACGTTGAGATTGAGCGCAGTGTCATGTTTGATTTGATTGGTATTGTTACCATGCCGATTCGAAGCCGAATCGAAGGACGACGCTTCGAACAGGCCAAGCTGCAAGCGGCATCCCAAGCGGTTCAACTCGCAGCTGATACTCGGCAGGCCTACTTCAACGCGGTGGCTGCCCAGCAGACTGTGAAATACATGGAGCAAGTCCAGGAAGCAGCCAATGCAGGTGCCGAACTTTCGCAGCGGCTGGCAAAAGTTGGCAACGTCAGCAAACTTGACCAGGCACGCGAGCAGGTTTTTTATGCCGACGCTACCGCTCAGGTTGCCCGTGCGCGCCACAACGCGACAGCTGCACGCGAGCAGCTTACCCGTCTCCTTGGATTGTGGGGGGCCAACACTGCGTTCAAGCTGCCGGACAGGCTGCCTGATTTGCCGAAGGCGCCTCGCGATATCGCCAACATTGAACAGCTGGCAATGGAGCAGCGCCTCGACGTACAAATGGCAAAGCGCGACGCTCACGCTACCGCCAGTGCACTAGGTCTGACCAAGGCAACACGTTTCATCAATGTCCTGGATGCCGGCTATACAAACATGAGCGAAACCGGTGCCCCGCGCGCAAACGGTTACGAGATTGAGCTGGAACTCCCGTTGTTTGACTGGAGCGGCGCCCGGACCGCGCGCGCAGAGGCGATGTACATGCAATCGGTGCACCGGACCGCCGACCTTGCCATCCGCGCACGCTCGCAGGTAAGGGAGGCTTATTCAGCCTACCGCACCACCTATGACCTGGCAAGGCACTACCAGAACGAAGTCGTCCCCCTGCGGAAGAAGATTTCCGATGAAGTACTCCTCCGTTACAACGGCATGCTGGCCAGTGTCTTCGAACTGCTGACCGACGCGCGCGACCAGGTAAGTAGCGTGAATACCGCCATTGAGGCGCAACGCGATTTTTGGATAGCCGAAACAGCCTTGCAAGCTGCTATCAATGGTACTGGTGGAAGCAACGTTGAAATTCGTAGTGCCGTCCCTGCTGAGGCCGGCGGCGCAGAACACTGAAAAGGAATAGAAATGGTTTCCCGTAGAGATTTTTTTACAGGCGCAGCTGCATTGGTTGGCGCAGGCGTGGTCAGCCGTGTCGGCGCCGCCTCGTTGCCTGAAGCGCCAATCATGGAAAGCGCTGCTACAGCAGCTCCTTTGGTACCGCCGAACGGCCGCCCCTATAACCCCGTCGTGACGCTGAACGGCTGGTCACTGCCATGGCGCATGAACAACGGCGTCAAGGAATTTCACCTCATAGCGGAACCGGTCGTACGTGAGCTCGCTCCTGGCATGAAGGCCAACTTGTGGGGCTACAACGGCCAATCGCCAGGTCCGACCATTGAAGTGGTGGAAGGTGACCGCGTCCGAATCTTCGTAACAAACAGACTGCCTGAGCACACCAGCATCCACTGGCATGGCCAGCGTCTGCCGAACGGCATGGATGGCGTAACAGGACTCACACAGCCCGGCATCCCGGCAGGGAAAACGTTCGTCTACGAGTTTGAAGCAAAGCGGCCGGGCACGTTCATGTATCACCCGCATGCGGACGAAATGACGCAGATGGCCATGGGTATGATGGGGTTCTGGGTGACCCATCCGAAGAATGCAAACTTCATGAAGGTGGACCGTGACTTCGTTTTCTTGCTGAGCAATTACGACATCGAGCCGGGCAGCTTCACGCCAAAGGTCAACACGATGCTGGACTTCAACCTGTTCACGTTTAATAGCCGGGTTTTTCCCGGTATCGACTCGATGAATGTTCGCCAGGGCGACCGTGTGCGTATCCGCTTCGGCAATCTGACCATGACTAACCACCCTATTCACCTGCACGGTCACGAGTTCGTCGTGACAGGCACTGATGGAGGTTGGACTCGTCCAGAGTCACGCTGGCCAGAAGTCACGACCGACGTCGCGGTAGGCCAGATGCGTGCGATCGAGTTCGACGCAACCGACCTGGGGGACTGGGCGTTCCATTGCCACAAATCCCACCACACCATGAACGCGATGGGGCACGACGTGCCAACCATGATTGGTGCGGACCATCGCGGTGTCGCGCAGAAAATCAACAAGCTCGTGCCTGACTACATGGTCATGGGTGAGCGCGGAATGGCTGACATGGGCGAGATGGAGATGCCGCTTCCAGACAACACATTGCCGATGATGGGTGGCAAGGGTCCGTTCGGTGGCGTCGAAATGGGTGGCATGTTCACTGTGGTCAAGGTACGCAAAGACCAGAAGCCAGGCGATTACAAAGACCCGGGCTGGTACAAGCACCCAGCCGGTACTGTGGCCTACGAATGGAAGGGAGAAGTGCCGGCGCCTACACGCAGCGGCTCTGCAGGCGGACAGTCCATGCCCTTAGCAAACAAGACTGGAAGCGTTGAAATGACAGTACGAAAGCCGACTGGTCATAACGGACATCACTAAAAAATATTGACCAAAATATCAAGGGAAACTATATGAACAAGCAAACCGCAATCAAGGCGTTTTCCGCCATCGCAATGTCATTTGCAGCGACGTTTGGCGCGTCCACCGCACATGCACATTCTGGCGAGACTCACAAAATGGCGGACGCCAACGCGTCAATCTCCACCGAAGAACATGCGTTTGGTAAGCAAGGCGACCCGAAAAAGGCGACAAGGACGATTGCTATTGATATGGCTGACACCATGCGCTTTGGTCCGGCAGATATCACCGTCAAACAGGGAGAGACCATCAAATTCGTCGTCACCAACAAGGGAAAGATAATGCACGAAATGGTTATCGGCACCATGGCAGAGCTGAAAGAGCATGGTGAGCTGATGAAAAAACATCCTGGCATGGAGCACGACGAGCCCTACATGTCCCATGTCAGCCCGGGCAAAAAAGAGGAAATGGTCTGGCAGTTCACCAAGGCAGGCGAGTTTTACTTCGCATGTCTGATCCCGGGCCACTTTGAAGCAGGGATGATTGGAAAAATCACCGTCAAGAAAGGATAGTCATGAAACAACATATGTTGTTCAAGGCGGCACTGGTAGGAGTGTTGGCGGTACATCTGTCAGCTAACGCTGCGACACCGGTTATTGAAGTCTATAAGAGCGAAAGCTGCGGGTGCTGCTCCGAGTGGGTCAAGCATCTGGAGTCGAACGGTTTCAAGGTCAATGCCCAAAACGTGGCCAATCCGTCAGATTACAGAGAAAAGTTCGGTATCCCGCAAGAGCTAGGCTCATGCCACACCGGCATGGTCCAAGGTTATGCCCTGGAAGGTCATGTACCTGCAACAGAAATCAAAAAGCTCCTCGCTGAGAAACCGAAAGCAAAAGGATTAACGGTTCCTGCAATGCCTTTGGGCTCACCCGGAATGGAAAGCCCACGCAAGGACCCATACGACGTGATGCTGGTGCAAGGCAATGGCAAGCATTCCGTCTATAAGCATTACAACTAATCTCACCCGAAAGGATTCGACAATGAAGACAATCGCAAAACTGACATTCGTCAGCGCAATGCTCGCTGCTACTCCGTTTAGCTTGTATGCGGCATCGCATTCGGCTGCACCGGCTAGTTCCGCATCGTCAGCTAGTCAAACAACTGACGGCGAAATCCGAAAAGTGGATAAGGATGCAAAGAAAATCACCATTCGTCATGCTGAGTTGAAGCACCTCGATATGCCCGCTATGACAATGGTATTTCAAGTCAAAGACCCATCGCTGCTCGACAAAGTGAAGCAAGGCGACAAGGTAAGCTTCGTCGCCGAAAAGGAAGGTGGTCAATTCATCGTGACACAGATCGACGCTAAGCAATAACAGTAAAGCTCTCTAATGGTCTGGCGCATATGATGCCGCCAGACCTCTCATAGGCGCATGGATCCCCAGTCCAGGAAGTCGCCTGCACGCTCGCAAAGTGCATACAAAAGATAAATAAAAAATAACGTATAACTGCTTGACGAAATGAGAACAATTTTCGACAAGTACACTCCTATCGCTTGAATCAGGTTGCTTATTACAGTCAAACCATTTATTCAACTTTAGGAGCAAGTATGCACATCCCTTCAATTGCAGCCATAGCGCTGACATCCATCGTTCTATCAGCACCTGCGATATCACAAGAAAAGGCCGGAGCGCATTCCGGGATGCATGGCAGTCAATCCTCTCCAGGGAAGATGAGTCACGGTTCAATGCAGAGCTCACCCGATGCGTCCAAAGCGGAGTTCGAGCACCAGTTTCTGGACACCATGGCGGCACACCACCAGAGCGCAATCGAAATGGCTCAACTGGTCGAGAAAAGGTCATCACATGACGAACTGAAACAAATGGCGAAGAAAATCATCGACGACCAACAAGATGAAATCAAGCAGATGACAGAGTGGAAGAATCAGTGGTACCCGGATAAGGGGGATGCCATCAATATGAAGATGCCCGGCATGGCGGAATCCATGAAGGGAATGTCCGTGGAAAAGCTCGAGGCAAGCACTGGTGACCCTTTTGATGCCATGTTTCTCGACATGATGACAAGACATCATCAGGGGGCTGTGAAAATGGCTCAGTCGGCATTGACCAAGGCTAAGCATCCGGAGGTCAAGAAAACGGCCCAGAAAGTCATTGATGAGCAAAAGAAGGAAATAGCGCAGATGAGCAAGTGGAAGAAGGAATGGAGGCTTGCTACCAAGTGACCGACATGAGACGAGAGCAGCCAAAGAGCTGCTATACGCGCTCAAGGAGGACACGGACTTGCATCATTCTTACATTCACTTTAAAGGAAATGCATCATGTCTCATCGAGTGGCTTACGACTCTGGAACTTCGACCCAAGTAACTTGTTCACTTCGCCTATTCAAGGGTCTCACGGTAACTGCATTAACGCTCTCGGCAATCGTGATGACACCCGCCCAGGCAGACGGTCCTGGACGCGGTGCTACCGCACAGTTTGAGCGTGACTACCTCACCTTCATCATTGATCACCACTACTCGGCATTGCGGATGACCGAACTGGCAGCAGGCACAGACGTTCAACGTGACCCTCCTGTCAACAACCCACAAGAAGGTACATCGCCTACGCCAGGAACTTCAGCGACGCCACCAAAGGCAGGCATGGAAGACGTCAAGTCGATGGCGCGAATGGGAAACCGTATGCAGCGGGAAGAGATTGCAAAGGCGCAAAAATTCTTACGTGAATGGTATGGTGTAAACCACACGCCAACAGTTAGGCCTGAAGGTCAGCAACAAATTCAACTTCTCGAACAAGCACCAGGAGGCGCCCAGTTTGAGAGAACCTTCCTTCAAGTATTTAGCAACCATCACTACGGTGCGCTTCATCCCAGCTTGGACTGTCAAGTCAAAGCTGACAACGACCATCACCAGCTAAAAGGCTACTGCGAAGGTATCGTGCATCATCAGATTATGGAAGTAAACGATATGCGCGAAATGCTCTGCAAACAGTTCTCAATCTGTGATTTCCAACCGACGACAGGCACTGCTACGCAGTCCGCCACAGCTGCGTCGGTCACACGACAATAACACTACTGTCAAGATCCGTAAGCGTAATTCAAACTTAGGAGAATTATGATGGCAAATGACGAGTTTAAGTCATGTATTGAAGCGTGTTATGAATGTGCGACGGCATGCGACCACTGCGCCGCAAGTTGCCTGAAGGAGCAAGACGTAAAAATGATGGCGCGTTGCATTGCCCTCGATATTGATTGTGCCGCGATTTGCAGATTAGCCGCAGGCTTATATGGCTCGTGGAAGCGGGATGGCTGCCGCAATCTGTCAGTTTTGTGCTGACGCATGCGAGGCTTGTGGCGAGGAATGCGCAAAGCATCAGATGAGCCATTGCCAGGAGTGTGCTCAGGCGTGCCGACGTTGCGCGGATGAGTGCCGCCGCATGGCTGCCGGTGTACCAGCCATGCAGCAAGGCATGCCTGGAGGTGCTGTGGCACATTAATGACGGCCATCTTCTACTTTCTCACAAGACCTACTTGACCTTCCCATCGCGGGAAGGTCTACAGTGATATCTCACTTAACAAAGGAGGTATTACCATGTATGAGCTACAAGTCGAAGGTATGACATGCGGAGGTTGCGCACGCAGCGTCACACGGTCAGTTCAGATGGTTGATAGCAATGCGAAGGTTGATGTGGACCTGAAGGCGAAGAAGGTACGCATCGATACGTCAGCAAATCTCGACGATGTTGCGGCCGCAATCAAAGACGCCGGCTACCCTGTCACGGCGAGCCCTATAGTATGACGGCCTAGTGGAGCAGCTGCAAAGCCGCTCCCTTTGTATATGGAGGCTCACATCATGCCAAAAATCACAGTACTGCCGCATCCTGAATATACGCCACATGGAACAACCATCGAAGCAGCCGGCGCAACCACTATTTGCGACGCCTTGCTGGATAACAATATCGACATTGAGCATGCATGCGGAAAAGTTGGTGCGTGCACTACCTGCCATGTCGTTGTAAAGCAAGGTTTCGATTTACTGAATCCCATGGGTGAAAATGAAGAGGACATGCTCGACACGGCATGGGGTCTGCAACCTCGATCCAGATTGTCGTGCCAAGCCATCGTCAATAATAACGATGAGATAGTTGTAGAAATACCAAAGTACTCGATTAACCATGCCAGGGAAACCATCTAGTGCCGTTTTAAGCTCCTCGACAAACCTATTTTGCAAAACTTGACATGAGTCAATCAATTTTATTAATGCCCTGACTACGATGCACATAGCTATGGTGTAACGTAGCCGGCGTGGAACAGAGCATCCCATAGACAGCGATTCACTTCACCGTTGAATGCAGCATCTCATAGGAGGTCCCATGGAAAACCGCACCAAAGGACATCAACATCACCATGGTCAAGACCATGACCATGACCATGGACATGACCACCACGGTCACCAACATGGGCACCAAGGACATGGCGATACTCTGACCGCACCTGAGAAGCCGTACAAGGATCCAGTATGCGGAATGAAGGTAAGTGCGAATCCGGAGAGGACGGCTGAGTACAAAGGGACTGCCTATCATTTCTGCAGTACCAAATGCATGGGAAAATTCAAAGCCAATCCTGAAGCCTATGTAAATCACATTAAGGGCGAACCGCCACAAGCCATACCAGAAGGCACAGTCTATACGTGTCCAATGCACCCTGAAATTCGCCAGCCAGCACCTGGAAATTGCCCCAAATGCGGTATGGCGCTTGAACCGATGATGCCTTCGTTGGAGGAGGAAGAGAACCCCGAACTGGTCGATTTCCGCCGGCGCTTTTGGTGGACGCTACCACTTACAGTCATCGTGACGGTTCTGGCAATGTTCGGCCACCAAATCTTCCCGCAAGGACTTCCTGGACAAAGCTGGATAGAGCTTGCCCTTAGTACACCGGTAGTCCTGTATGCCGGATGGCCATTCTTCGTGCGGTGGGCTCAGTCCATTGCAAACCGCAGTCCAAATATGTGGACGCTGATTGGCACCGGTACCGGCGCTGCCTATATCTACAGCGTAGTAGCGACCGTCGCGCCCGACCTGTTTCCGTCCACGTTCCAGATGCACGGCCGCGTTGGCGTGTATTACGAGGCAGCAGCCGTCATTATTTCCTTAACGCTTCTGGGCCAGATTCTCGAACTGCGTGCACGCTCCCAGACTTCTGCGGCTATCAAATCCCTCCTCGGCCTCGCCCCCAAGACTGCGCGGCGTATAGGGACCGATGCTAAGGAAGAGGACGTCCCGCTCACCCATGTCCATATCGGAGACATGCTTCGGGTCCGTCCTGGTGAAAAAGTGCCGGTAGATGGTGAGGTACTGGAGGGCGAAAGTGCGCTGGATGAATCTATGCTGACAGGCGAACCTGTGCCGGTCACTAAGCGTGCGGGCGACAAGCTTATTGGGGCCACCATCAATACCAGCGGCAGTCTGATCATGCGCGCCGAAAAAGTCGGCTCACAGACCTTGCTCTCGCAGATTGTTCAGATGGTGGCGAATGCCCAACGGTCCCGTGCGCCGATGCAACGACTGGCCGATATCGTCGCGGGCTACTTTGTCATTGCCGTCGTCGGCATTGCACTTCTGACATTGTTTGGCTGGGGCTTTTTCGGTCCCGAGCCAAGCTGGGTCTACGGCTTCGTCAATGCCGTCGCAGTCTTGATCATTGCTTGTCCTTGTGCACTTGGTCTCGCCACGCCAATGTCAATTATGGCGGCGACCGGTCGCGCCGCAACGCAAGGCATCCTGTTCCGGGATGCCGCTGCCATAGAGGCAATGCGAAAAATCGACACCCTTATTGTCGACAAGACGGGCACACTGACAGAAGGCAAACCTGCTTTCGACAGAGTCGTACCAGCGCAAGGATTTACGGACAAAGACGTTTTGCAGATTGCGGCTAGCATTGACCAAGGAAGTGAGCACCCGTTGGCCCATGCCATCGTTGAGGAAGCACGCAAACGCGGTGTGGCGTTGGATAAACCGGAAACCTTCGAGTCCTCGAGCGGTATTGGCGTACGCGGTGTAGTCGCGGGCAAGCGCATCGCCTTGGGCAATACCGCTCTGATGGATATGGAAAAAGTCGACTGGCGTGCCCTAGTCGACCAGGCAGAGGTGCTACGAAATGAAGGCGCCAGTGTCATGTACCTTGCAGCAGATGGACGGCTAGTTGGACTGCTGGCGGTGTCTGACCCGATCAAAGCCACTACCTCCGAGGCGTTACAAACACTGAGAGAGGCAGGGCTGAAGGTCGTGATGGCGACCGGTGATGGTGTTACTACAGCAAAGTCGGTCGGGAAGAAACTTGGCATAGACGAAGTCTATGGCGAGGTTAAGCCACAGGACAAACTTATGCATGTTGAACGCCTGCAGAAAGAAGGAAAGGTTGTAGCAATGGCAGGCGACGGTATCAACGACGCGCCAGCGCTCGCACGCTCCAACGTCGGCATCGCGATGGGAACCGGGACCGATGTCGCCATTAACAGCGCGCATGTCACGTTGGTCAAAGGCGACCTGCGAGCCATTGCTCGTGCCCGCAACCTCTCTGTCGATACTGTGCGCAATATGCGCCAGAACCTCGGCTTTGCTTTAATTTATAACGCACTCGGTATCCCTCTGGCTGCTGGTTTGCTCTATCCATTCACGGGCCAACTGCTATCGCCGATGATTGCCGCACTGGCGATGAGCCTCAGTTCAGTTTCTGTTATTACTAATGCGCTGCGTCTTCGCGGCACAGGGAAATAGCCTGGTTGTTTAACTGATCTGGACCTCATTCCAGGAGCCGCGTCTTCCTTGAGTCGAGAAATCAAGGAATATCGTCCACTCAACTTCTGAGTACCAAATCGGTTATTGGCAGCGGAGTATCCTGTAATGAAATAAAACAGAGCAGATCAGCCTTCGTTTAAGTCCGGTTGCTTAGAATCTATACTTTACGAAGCAAAACCGCATCCACATTCGAAGTTGAAACAACCCATGTTAAAGAACCACATATCCAAGTGCCTGATGTTCGTGATGGTTTCCTTCTCCGTGCATCTGCCGATCATGGCCCAGCAATCAACAACTCCTGGAATACAGATGCGGCTCAGCGACCTCCTTTCCAGTCCGAAGGAAGAGGAGCTTCTGGAGCCTGACCAAGCATTCAAATTGAAGGTGGCGGCTTCCGGACCGACGACGCTGGTTGTCGATCTGATCCCGGCAAATGGTTATTACCTGTACAGGGAGAGAATCCGCTTTGCGTTGAAAAACACGCGCGGAGTGGCCATCAAATCGGTCAACCTGCCGGCCGGCAAGGTGAAGAATGATCCAACGTTCGGCAAGATGGAAACGTACGAAAAACACATCCAAGCTCAGATTTCCCTTGAGCGCGCACCGAACGCAAAAAATGTGACGCTGGCTGCGAACTACCAGGGGTGTAACGAGAAGAGTGGCGTTTGTTATCCGCCCATGAACAAAGAGGTCACCCTGACATTGCCCTAGTCGCGCTTCATCTTGTTTTGTGATGCATGAGCGGCGATGAATCTTGATCTCTCTGAACCGTTGACTATTTGACGGGGGCGACCATCCCGGTCGCAGCGACGTAATGAGGCGAGCGTTCATCGCTTCGCTCGTACAGGACTCCTCTAAGAAAACAAAAGTTTTTTGCTGAGCGAATCGCTTCCGCTTGAAACGCAAGGGCGTTGCTCGCCTTCGCCAAGCTCAGAAATTGGACTGACAGTTCCAGTGTGACCACAACGTCTACATCCTATTGCCCGAGGCCAGCTAAAACAAACGCCGCGTCAAACCCATCGGAAATGACGCCGCCATTGATCGCGGCGGTGCCACCGCCGCCGTGAACACCTTCATTGAAGTTCCTGAAGGTGACAACAGCCGTGCCAGATGCCTCGAAGGCCCTTCGAAACCAAACCACTGAATCTCCCGCCGATTGTTGAATTCATTGAGCCGTTGAGCCCGCCGCTCGGCCGGCAGTCGGAACGGAATTGCTGGCGTGTCCATATGGGTTCGTCCTCTGCATCAATGCGCGCAGTGCGCCGCGACGGTCGAGTCGTCTTTTTCCAAACCGACCAGGATGGGACAATCCGGTCGATGGTCGCCTGCACAATTCTTGATCAAGTAAGTAAGGGTGTCGCGCATTTCGACCAGCTCAGTGATGCGCCGGTCGAGGTCCGCCACATGCGCTTTTGCCACCGCTTTCACGTCCTTGCTTGCCCGGCCAGGATCTTGCCACAGAGAGAGCAAATCCCGGATCTGTTCGAGTGAAAAGCCTAGGGTACGCGCACGTTTGACGAAGCGTAGCGTATGCAAATCCCTGGAGCCATACGTGCGATATCCGGAATCCGTTCTCGAACTTTCTTTGATGAGCCCAATGCTTTCGTAATAGCGAATCATTTTTGCAGTGACGCCCGTGGCGCTGGCAGCTTGTCCGATATTCATAATTGCCTCCTTAAATTTGTACCATCTCAAAATCCGACTTGGCGACTCCGCAGTCCGGGCACGCCCAATCTGCCGGAATGTCATCCCACCTTGTTCCCGGTGCGATACCCTCTTCTGGCATTCCGGCCGCTTCGTCATATACAAAACCGCAAACGATGCACTGATAGGTCTTCACGTCTATATCCTAAAAAAGAAAAATGACCTGCAAATCTTACGTCGTCAACTTGTTACGCTGTTTGCCTCGCCGGTTTCCACCGCTTCAACAGGAGCGCGTTGCTAACGACGCTCACCGAGCTGAATGCCATTGCGGCGCCGGCGATGACTGGATTCAGTAGGCCAAACGCGGCCAGCGGAATGCCAACGAGGTTGTAGATAAACGCCCAGAACAGGTTCTGGCGGATTTTCCGGTAGGTGCGCTTCGAAATGTCGATCGCATCGGCCACGAGCGTCGGGTCTCCACGCATGAGCGTAATGCCAGCAGTGTGCATGGCAACGTCCGTTCCGGTCGACATGGCGATGCCGACATCTGCGGACGCCAACGCCGGCGCGTCGTTGATACCATCACCTACCATCGCGACCACCTTCCCGCCTTGTTTCAATGAATTGACAACATTGGCCTTATCGGCCGGCAGAACTTCTGCCCTGAATTCGCTAATGCCAACCGCTGTGGCGACAGCTTTTGCGCTGCCGGAGTTATCACCCGTGAGCATGACAGAGGACACGCCGATGTCATTGAGCCGCTGCACCGCTGCCCTGGCTGAAGCCTTGACCGTATCGCCAAATGCGATCAAGCCGGCAAGCTCCACCTTCGTCTCAGTCTGAACCGCCAACCACGAGACAGTTCTACCGGCGCTCTCATGTGTTGCTGCCACTTTTTCCATCTGTTCGATGGACAATCCAATTTCCCGCATCAGGCGCGTGTTACCAAGATAGGTGACAACGCCATCGACATTCGCCTGCACGCCACGACCAGGAAGCGCTTTGGCGTCAGTTGCAGTCCACAGCGTGATTCCGCGCTTTTCGGCTTCGACCTGCACAGCTTTCGCTAGCGGATGGTCGCTGTACTGCTGCACTGCCTGGGCGAGCTCCAGCACGCGGCGCTGTGATTGAGCAGCACCTTCGATGGCGACAACAGCTGGCTTGCCCTCTGTCAGGGTGCCGGTCTTGTCGAAGGCCACAGTCGTCACCGAGTGGGCGGTCTCTAGCGCTTCCGCATCCTTGATCAGGATGCCGTACTTTGCAGCGACACCCGTACCAGCCATGATTGAAGTTGGTGTCGCCAGACCGAGGGCACAGGGACATGCAATGATCTGTACGGCCACTGCGTTCAGCAGTGCTTGCTGCCAGTCTCCCGTGAAGAAACCCCAACCGAAGAACGTGATGGCGGAAATCAGCAGGACGATCGGCACGAAGATCGCACTGACCTTGTCGACGAGCCGCTGAATGGGCGCCTTGACCGCTTGCGCATCTTCGACAAGCTTGATGATTTGCGAAAGCATCGTTGCGCCACCAACCGCAACGGCCTCGATGATTAGCATTCCATCTGCGTTGACGGCGCCGCCCGTGACCTTGTCTCCCACCGATTTTGCGACAGGCAGGCTCTCGCCAGTCAACAGCGACTCATCCAGATGACTGCTACCTTCGACCACGGTGCCATCTACTGGAACGCGGTCGCCCGGCCGGACGATCACCATGTCGCCAACGCGTACGGCTCCTACCGGCACAGAAAGATCCTTACCGTCCCGGCGGACAATGGCGGTCGTTGCGCGAAGAGATTCCAGTGCCCGCAGCGCAGCGACGGTCTGGTGCTTCGCCCGAGTCTCCAACCATTTGCCGAGCAGAACAAGTGTGATAACAACGGCGGAAGATTCAAAGTACAGGTGCTCCATCATGCCTTCGTGGCCAGCATGGGCAACGAGCAGATAGACGGATAGGCCATATGCCGCGCTGGTACCAATGGCAACCAGAAGGTCCATGTTGCCGGACCGTGCGAGAAGCGCCTTCCAACCAGCCTTATAGAAGCGGGCGCCCAACCAGAACTGCACTGGGGTTGCTAGCAAAAGCTGAATCCAGCCCGGCAGCATCCATTCCTGGCCGAAGAGCATGCCAAACATCGGCACGACCAGCGGCAAGCTCAACAGCGCGGAAACGGCAACCGGCCACCAGGTTGGCAGGGTGCCGGACGCTTCGCCCTTTGGGACGGCGTCCGTGACGACTGTAGCCTCGTAGCCGGCCTTTTGTACTGCGGCAATAAGAGCGTCGATCGATACGCCAGCCGATTTGACCTGAGCCTTTTCCGTTGCGAGATTGACAGTTGCGTCGGTGACGCCCGGAACCTTCTTGAGCGCCTTTTCAACGCGGGTTACGCACGACGCGCAAGTCATCCCGGAAATAGAGAGGGAGACAGGCTCCCCAGGCACGTCATAGCCGGCCTTTTCCACGGCTGACGACAGCGCATCAAGCGTGGTGGAAGGTTCAACATGGACCGTGGCCTTCTCCGTCGCCAGGTTCACAGCTGCACTTTTGACGCCGGGCACGGCTTTTAACGCCTTCTCGACGCGCGAGACGCACGAAGCACACGTCATCCCTTCGACTTTGAAGGTTAGCTCAGTAGAAAAGTTTTGAGTTTTCAGGGCGGTATCCATACAGATCTCCATAGGTGTACCGTCAAGATAGACCTTCCAGTAATGGTAAGGTCAAGTCCAACTTTCAGATTTTCTCGCGATCTTCAATAATTTGAAGCATGGTATATTGGCGCACCCATTGGGGAGTAGCCGGCTTCTGTACAGGAAGCGCCTGCATCAACATACTCGGCGGAAAGTTTTTCGCTGTGGTGCCGGCGGCCGAAAGGTTGGCGAGACCATTGGCATGCCAGCACGATGGAGGTCGGGCTGTGTTGGGCATGCCATTTGTCTTTGCCCGACCTGAAAGCTTGCAATGAACTTCATCTCCACCACTCTGATTGCCCTTGCCATGTCGACAGATGCCTTTGCGGCAGCAGTTGGAAAAGGCGCTGCTCTCCACAAACCTCAGCTGCGAGAAGCGCTTCGAACCGGGCTAATCTTTGGCATCATTGAAGCATTAACGCCGGTCGTTGGCTGGGCAGCTGGACAAGTGGCCGCGCCTTACGTGGCCGCGTGGGACCACTGGATCGCCTTCGTTCTTCTGGGGATTCTTGGCGCAAGGATGATTCGCGAAGGATTTTCCGAGGCAGAAGAGGAAGTCGAGAAGCCAGGCAGACACTCTTTCTGGTTATTGGCTGTGACCGGATTTGCGACAAGCATTGACGCGATGGTCGTCGGTGTCGGCCTGGCTTTCATGGACGCCAATATTGTGGTCACCGCGGCTGCGATCGGGCTTGCAACGTTCACGATGGTCACGCTGGGCGTGATGGTCGGCAGAGTTCTCGGAATAATTGTCGGCAAGCGCGCCGAAGTCATGGGCGGCGTAATTTTGATAGGTATTGGATGCCTCATTCTTTATGAGCATCTCGGCGCAGCGTAACCTTTCAGCGCAACTCATGCGCACCAGACGAGATGAGCAAAAGGACAAGTCAAGCTTGTCCTTTTGGCCTTGAAAGCCGGCATGCCAGCAAGAGGTGCTTGTTGCAGCCGAACACGGTGCTTAGCCAGGTTACTGCGGCTTCATTTTCGGTTCCATCATTTGATGATGCCTTTGCATCATCTCCATGCGATTCTGCATCATGTCTGGCGTCATTTGGCTCATGTGGGCCATGCACATATCCATCATTCCTTTATCGGCCATCATGGCCATTGGCATTGAGCCTGCCGCGTCAGTTTGACGAGACGTCGGGTCGGTGACGCAACCGGCCAGCGTTAGTAGGGACAGCATGGAAGTTGCCAACAACAATGTGCGGTTCATAGATATCTCCTTTAATACACCCGGAGGTGAATGAAATACATCGACGCTCCCTGTTGTTATGCGCGGCCCAGCCGTCCTGTGCCGCGCCCTATATTGCTTAATGCCGCTTTTTCTGAACCTGCAGTGAGGTTACGGTCGCAGTGTTTTTAATGTTTTCGATGTTGAATTTCACTTTGTCGCCGACTTTCACGCGAGCCAGCAGCGCGGCGTCTTTGACTGGAAAAGACATCGTCATCGGGCTCATCTCGACCGTTTCAGATTTGACTGGACCATGCTTCAAGGTGATGCTCTTTTTATCCTTATCCACGGATTTGACCTCGCCTTCATTCACCCCGACGTTGCTTGCAGAGTCTTTGTTGCTCTCTATGCCATCCATTTTCATGCCACCCATATCACCCATGCCACCTTTCCCCTGGTCAGCAGCCGCGGTATTTAACGCCAGGATTGTCAAGCCAGTTACGACGACGAATTTGTAGAAAGGTGCGTCCATTTTTTGCTCCTTGTGTTAGCAGTGAAATCAATAGTGGTAGAAGTTCATACAGTGACGCTGTGAAGCCGGGCTCCTGCCGCAGAGCGTAGTTTTCGCTCCTGAAGAAGACGCCATGCCGCCGGAATGACAAACAACGACAGCAGGGGCGCTGAAATCATTCCGCCGACCATCGGCGCGGCTATGCGCTGCATGACTTCAGAGCCTGCTCCCGAGCCATACATGATGGGAACCAGTCCAGCCAGAATGACGGCCACGGTCATTGCTTTCGGCCGCACTCGCAGCACTGCACCTTCACGGATGGCGTCCATAATCAAGTCTCTGGTCAACGTTTGCCCAGTCGCTAGCCGCTGGTTTAATGAATTGCGCAGATAAACCAGCATGACGACACCGAACTCAGCGGCGAGGCCCGCGAGCGCGATGAAGCCAACAGCAGTCGCGACCGATACGGCGTGCCCAAGCAGCCAGACAAACCAAAAGCCACCGATGAGCGCAAATGGCACGGTAAGCATCAACAGCAAGGCTTCCGAAGTCGACCGGAATGCCAGATACAGCAGGATGAAGATGACGATCAATGTCAATGGAATCACCGTCTGCAACTTGGCGGCGGCCCGCTCCAGGTATTCGAACTGGCCAGACCAGCCAATCGAATAGCCGGCTGGCAGTTTGATTTCCTTTTGCACCGCTGCCTGCATGGCTTTTACCGCGGTGTGCAGGTCCGTTCCACGCACATCGACATAGACCCAACCGGACAGGCGTGCATTCTCGCTGCGTATCATCGGAGGACCGTCGGTAACCATGATGGTTGCCACGTCAGCCAAGCGGATCTGTGCACCTTTGTCGGTTACTACAGGAAATTCTCGTAGCGACTGCACCGAATCCCGATAGTCCCTCGGATACCGGACATTGATCGGGAACCGCTGACGTCCTTCAACGACTTCACCAACGTTTTCACCACCGATGGCGGACGAGACTACCGACTGCACATCAGCGACCGACAAGCCATACCGCGCTGCACGCGGCCTGTCGATATCCACGTCAATGTAGCGTCCCCCGCGCAGCCGCTCGGCTAACGCAGACGTCACGCCCGGGACATTCTTGACCACGGTCTCTACCTGAGATGCAATCTGGTCGATTTGCCCAAGGTCGGATCCCGAAATCTTGACTCCTACCGGTGTCTTGATGCCGGTTGAAAGCATGTCGAGGCGATTCCGGATAGGCGGAACCCAGACGTTGGACAATCCCGGTACCCGGACGACTTGGTCGAGTTCTTCAACCAGTTTTGCGGGCGTCATATCGGGACGCCACTGCGCACGAGGCTTGAACTGGATAGTGGTCTCGAACATTTCCAGCGGCGCCGGGTCCGTCGCCGATTCCGCTCTGCCGGCCTTGCCGAACACCGTCGCCACTTCCGGCACCGTACGAATAAGCCGGTCGGTCTGCTGCAAAAGCTCACTCGCCTTGGAAGCCGATAGCCCAGGTAGTGCTGAAGGCATATAGAGCAGATCGCCTTCGTCCAGTGGCGGCAGAAACTCACCGCCCAGGCGCGACAAGGGAATCGCAGTCAGGACAAGCGCGACCACGGCAATACCGATCGTTACAACCGGATGACGCAGGCTGGCCTCCAGCAACGGACGATATCCACGGATCAGTATCCGGTTGATGGGGTTCGCTGCTTCCTTGGGAATCCGCCCGCGAATCAGGTAGCCCATCAGCACGGGGACGATGGTGATCGCAAGGCCCGCGGCGGCGGCCAGCGTGTAGGTTTTCGTGTATGCCAGCGGAGCAAAGAGCTTGCCTTCCTGCGCTTCCAGCGCGAACACCGGTACAAAGGACAGCGTCACGATGAGCAGGGAAAAGAACAATGCTGGGCCGACCTCGATCGCTGATTCTGCCATCAATGTCCAGCGTTCCTGTCCTCTCAGTTCTTTCCCTGGATGGGCGTGCTCGTAGGCTTCCAGGTGCTTATGCGCGTTTTCAATCATCACAATGGCCGCATCGACCATCGCCCCGATCGCAATGGCAATGCCACCAAGCGACATGATGTTGGCGTTGACGCCCTGGTAGCGCATGACAATGAACGCAGCAAGCACGCCCAGCGGCAGCGACACAATTGCCACGAATGCGCTGCGCAAATGGAACAGGAAGATTGCACAGACGATCGCAACCACAACAAACTCTTCAATGAGCTTGTCGCGCAAATTCGTGACGGCCGCCGAAATCAATTTCGAACGGTCGTATGTTGGCACGACTTCGACGCCTTTCGGTAGCGAGCCCTGCAGCGTAGCGAGGCGGGCTTTGACTGCCTTGATGGTTTCCAGCGCGTTTTTACCAGAGCGCATCACCACGACGCCGCCAGCGACTTCCCCCTCGCCATTCAGTTCTGCAATGCCGCGCCGCATTTCGGGACCAAGACGGACCGTTGCGACGTCGCGCAATGTTACGGGGGTGCCGGCCTCGCTGCTGGACAACAGGACATTGCGGAAATCTTCCAGTGAACGCAGATAGCCGCGCGAGCGGACCATGTATTCTGATTCTGCCATCTCCACGACCGAGCCGCCGGATTCCTGGTTTGCCTTGGAAAGAGCCTCAAGCAGCCTCGCGTGCGAAATCCCAAATACCCGGAGCTTGTCCGGATCAAGGACGACCTGGTATTGCTTGACCATGCCCCCAATGCTGGCCACTTCGGCGACATCCGGGACGGTTTTAAGCTCGAACCGCAGGAACCAGTCGTTCAATGCCCGCAGCTGGGCCAGGTCATGCCCTCCGGTGCGGTCCACCAGTGCGTACTCGAAGATCCAGCCCACCCCGGTTCCGTCTGGACCTAGCTCGGCGCGCACTCCTTGTGGCAACCGGCTCTGTACCTGGCTGATGTATTCCAGCACGCGCGAGCGTGCCCAGTAGAGGTCGGTCGCATCATCGAACAGTACATAGACGAACGAGTCACCGAAGAAGGAATAGCCTCTGACCGTCTTTGCACCCGGCACGGCTAGCAACGCCGTGGTCAATGGATAAGTGACCTGGTCTTCGACAAGCTGTGGCGCCTTGCCCGGATACTGGGCGCGAATAATGACTTGCGTGTCGGACAAGTCCGGCAAGGCATCCAGAGGCGTGTTGCCAAGCGCCCAGATACCCCATCCGGCAATGGCGACGGCAGCCAGCAAGACCCAGATGCGATTGGCGATCGACTCGCGAATGATCCGGGCGATCATTTCGCACCTCCAGCCGGCGCGACTTTCTCAAGGACGTAGCCGTCCTTGCCTTCCTTGAATGAAAACTCTACGTCCTGCCCGGGTTTGACGCCGGCGAACGCATCAGGCGTCGGCTTATTGAAATCCATGGTCATCGCGCCCCACTTCAGCTCCGGAATTGGCTTGTGTGAAAGCGTCAAAGCTTCGGGCGAGACCTTTTCCACCTTGCCCACACCTCGGTAGACCGGCCCTGCAGCAGCCTGCGCGGGTTGGGTCGAAGGCTGGCCTTGGGCTGGGGTTGGACTGGAAAGCTTTGGCAATACCGATTTCAGGTTGGCTTCCGAATCGATAAGAAACTGCCCGGATGCGATTACCTTCTGGCCTTCAGTCAGGCCGCTCAGGATTTCAGTGCTGTCACCGATATCACGACCCGTCGTCACTTCCACTGGCTGCATGGAATTGTTGTCGCCCGCTACCAGGACGACTGAGCGCTTGCCGGTCGTAATAACCGCTTCCGTCGGTACAAGCAGCCGGGACGCCGCCTTCTCGGCACCGAGGCGTACCCGCATCAACATACCGGGAATGAGGCTGCCATCCCGGTTATCCAGTTCAAGCCTTGCCTGGATGGTGCGGGTCGAGGAACTGACGTTTGGCAGGATTTCACGGACTGTGCCCGCATATTTACGATTCGGCTTGCCCGAAAACCTGGCTTCGACGGTCATGCCAGTCCGGGCCGAACCTGCCGCAGTTTCCGGGATCTCAGCGACCAGCCATACCTTGTTCAAACCGGCGACTTTGGCAATTGTCATTCCCGGGGAAACCATCGCGCCATCGCGCACCGCAAGTTCGGTCACGACCCCTGTCACTGGCGATGTCAGCGTGATATTGCGTTGTGCCTTTCCGGTACGGTCAAGCTGTGCAATGACGCCGTCGGGGATGGACATGGCACGCATGCGTTCGCGTGCCGCGGAGGCAAGTGCATCATTGCCGGAGCGCTTCAGTGCGAGGTACTCCTCCTGCGGGGCAATCCAGTCCGGGACGAACAACGTTGCAATACGCTCCCCGCGCTGGATCCGCTGCATCGGCGAGCGGGCATATAACCTTTCAATGTAGCCAGTCACGCGACTCTGCACAACCTCCGCAGCACTTTCGTTAAACTGCGTCGTGCCCACCACTTCAAGCGCATCGTGTGTCTCTTCACGACGCACAGTCGCAAAGCGAACTCCCAGATTCTGCTGCAACGTCGGGCTGACCTTGATGCCGCCTTCTGCGCCGCCTTCATCGGCATACACCGGGACCAGCTGCATGTCCATGAAGGGGCTTTTACCGGGCTTGTCGAACTTGTGGCCGGGCACCATCGGGTCATGCCAGTACAACACCTTGCGGCCCGTCTTCGGGTCAATCTTTTCACTGGGGTTTACTGTGCCTGCTGTCGCAGTCGATTCTGTGTTGGCCTTGCCTTGTGAACCGATCCAGTATCCACCGAATGCCAGGCCGGCGCCAATCAGTGCCAAGACGATTGCTTTAAGTGCAAATTTCGTTTTCATGGCGCTGTCCTCCCTGCCGATGCCAGTTCATGCGGTACAACGTGATGTTCAAGCGTTGCCCAGGTCAGTGCAGCATCCTTTTCCAGTTCCGTGATCTGGAGTTTCTGCTCCAGCAGCATCTTCCTCGCACTGAAGATCGCATTCAGGCTGCCGGTGCCGGCGCGGTACGCCGCGGTGGCAAGGTCAACCTGCTGATGGGCGGCAGGTAAAAGCTCTGCCTTCAAAAGGGAAAGCCGTTCCTTCAGGCTTGTGAGTGTGGCGGCCTGCGTCTGGATTTCCGATTGCAATTCCCTGACCGCATCTTCGTACTGCAACCGAGCCCGGGTCCCCATTGCGGACCGCTCTGCGATGTCGCGGTCTTGCCGCTCTGACGGATTCACCGCCAGCGGAATACTGATGCCGACAGAAACCATGTTGGAAAACTGTGGGCGTTTGCTAAAACCTGCTTCAATCGACCAGTCTGGACGACGCTCCTTGGTCGCAACAGTGGTTTCGGCATCGGCCAGGGTAATGGCACGCCGTGCAGCGAAAACGACTGGATGGTATTTCTCCAACTCCTGGAGAGGGAGATCGGGAACATGGGAAACCAGTGAAGGCGTCTCGTCGGCCACGGCTTCAACGGGCATCGTGGTCCATCGGGCCAAGGCAGTCCTGGCGTTCCTCAGTTCTTGTTCGGCTTTGCGGGTAGTCTCCTTGGCTTGCGACAACGCCAACTCGGCTTGTACAACGTCCGATGCTGTCGCCTTGGCGCCGCGGTGGGATGCCTGCATTGCGGATAAGTCCTCGGCAGTTTGCTGCTCGACCTCCTTGACGAGGGCCAGCGTCCGCTGGATGTACAGGACATTTACCCACGCCTTGGCGGTTGCTTCCCTGATTTTGGCAATTTCAGCCAGGTAGTTGCCTTCTTCCACCTCGATGGCACGCTGGGCTCGTTCTGAGCGCGCCGCGCGCTTGTCGGCCGATACCCACTGCTGCTCGATGCCGACGCGACGCATGGTCATGAAGTCCCGCGTGGTACTCCAGCGCTCATCGCCGTTTACCGGAACATTATCGATGCCCACTTTGAGCATCGGATCCGGTAACTGGCCCGCCTTCGCGGCGGCTTCGCGGCTAGCGAGAATGGATGCTTCAGCTGCTTTGGGCAGCGATGAGCGCTGCAAAGAGAGTTGCAACGCCTCGTCTAACGTCATAGCTCTTATCTGAGCATGAGACATGGTGGTACCAACCAACAACGCGATCAGCACGCCGATGTGATGGAGTACGCGCGACTGATGCGATGGACGCAGTCGCGCTTTGATAAGCAAAAACATAGAATTCCCTGTGAATGAGACGAACTCCGACCTCGGCGATATGCCGGCCGGCAAAACAGCACAGGGTTAAGTCAAATACGCAGTCGCTGTGTGCGAAGGTAGGGAGGATCGCTTCCTGGGTCCGATGGAGAATCCGGCCAGAAAACAGTAAGGAAAGGCGGGATGGCTGGCGCCATCGCTGGCATGACAAGCAAAATGGTCGGCGGTGTAACAGCGAGCGGCGCGGCCAAATGCTCTAAGGCTAGATCGTCCCGTGCTTGAAACTCCGCGCAATGAACCGGTTTTTCCTTGTCCATATCGGCACAAGGCATTCCTTCAGTCATTCCGGTCATTGCCGGCTGCGCCAGCTCTGGGCAAACGTATGTAGCCATGGCGATTCCGGACGTGAAAACCGTCATAAGGAGGACGCCGGCGATAAGCCTGCAAAATGATGAGAAGAAATGACGCATCGGATGTGACATCAATAATAACGTCAGTATAGCGTAAGCAAGCACCATCTTGTTGTGGACTCCACTGCTTCTACTGCCAAACGGAAACACAACATTTCTTCACATGATGTATTGAATGTAAGGCGTGCGTTCAAAATACGCATACCACTGTTTTACCGTCGAGGCGGACGCGAGTGCAGCGCTGGACATGCACGGCTGAGGCAGACGGCGAACGTGGCCCCTTGTCTTCGCATCGCATGAGATTGTCAACGATCACCTGACGGAGATGCATCACAAATAGCGCAACATTCACAACGCAGGATTGTGTACCCGGGGCATATCTTCAGGCAGTTCCAGCAAATAGTTGGTGACTCAGTGCCACCCGCGAGAAATCTTCCTTCCTTCGGCCGACGATGTGGTTTTAAGATCGAAATTGGGTCTGGGGGAAACGCATCCGTTGCCATCGCCAGTGAGTCCCAGCGTGGCGGCTGGTCAGGACACCGATGCCATACTACCATTCGGTGATCTGGCTCGGATGCACGTTGAAGTGCTGTGCCAATTCCGCTAGCGTCCGCTTACCCTTGAGCGCTGCCAATGCCGCCTTCGCCTTGAATTCGGATGAGTGGTCCCGTCTCGTTCTTCTGGTCATACTTGCTCCTGAAATGCAGCCTCCGGCTGCGATTATGAAGCAAGACTTCCACTTATCTGACTGTCTGAATTTCCTATGCCACCTCTGGCGTAGCACTGTTCTCGTTAAACATCATATATCCGGTCGGATGAAACAACATGCCTCGTTCCAAGTTGGCTTGCGTTTCCCACGCCGAAAGTTGCAACTCAGAAGGAGATCGACCTGCATACAGCGATTTTTTTCGTAACCTACGCATGACCAGTCTCCAAGTGGTCGTATGGGGCCAACGAAGCGCCACATGTTTCTGAATCTATAAAATAAGAAGCTTAGGCTGAGATGGAAGATGACTTTCATCGCCAACGACGAGCATTTCATGACGGACGGTTTGTGCTTGCCACGAAGAAATCGCAGTAAAGTCACCTGGCGAATGTTTGCCGGTACTCGTTATCGGAAGGAACCTAGAGTTTAGACACCTTATTGCATTGGCGCTCGAAAGAAAACCTGGATGAGGATAAAGCGCCGAAACATTGATTACTGGCGATAAGGCATCCGCATCGGCTACGCATGACCCTAGAGTAAATTCGTCAGGGGCGTATCGCCACGAGCGCCCTATTTGAAATGTCTGATTTTGTTCGCACAATAACAGCACGCTCTGCCAGATTCCGAAGAAACTATAAAATGTCCAATGCAAACGGTGACGCGAAGTCCACAGGCGGCTGTCTCTGGCACTCATCAGCCGAACAGGCACTTTGCTCTGATCGAGTTGACCCCATCCGTTCATTCCGGTGCACTCGGCAGACATTCTCCAGGCGAAGTACGCAAGGCAGACTGGACACACGTCGTCGCTAAGTATATTTGATACTCCGGCTTGACTCCTCCGAGTTAAGCGAAGGTTGCAATGCTTATGGCTACGGACATATCGTTTGAAAATATGGCGGCGAAAACTTTTATATAGCGCTTTAATGTCCGCCGAAGGTATTCCCCGTTCGTGATCATTGTTGGATCGATCGGCCGCAGGCCCGGTCCAATGAGCAATCGCTACTTTGCGCCCACCATCTAACTTCAAGGGCAGTTCGAATCCAAGAGATTTTGCATAGTCGAGTTGGGCGGTCTGTCTATTCAATGGAGAAGTTTTCTCTGGCTGAGCATCTAGTAAGTCCGAAAAGAGCATATCGCGGACGCTTAATGTTTGGCCAACGCGCTTCCACCAGTTAACAACCCGGTCTCCGAAATCCTTTACGGTATCGTGTGAAATCGGGTCAGGCCAACGCTTAGGTTGAACCGATCTCCACGAGTAGTCGTCATCCTCAAATTCGAAAAGGTGATGTTGCTTATCAATTTCGGATTCGCAGATTTGAATCGCCATGTCTTGGTTCCAGATCTCAATAAGCCTATTCTTCGCTTCGACGATAAGTAGTCGGTCATGCCAGGGGCATCGCTCCAAAATATGTAGATCAAAGAAAACACAATGGTATCCCCCATCAAGGCATGAAACACAGTGTCTAAACGATAAACACTTCCGCCCCTTAACGTTGAAGCCTAAACGGTCTAGATACGCTGCCTTTAGCCAGTCCTCCCTAACGTCGAGCAACAATGCGAACCTATGGAAATCAATCCATGAGCTATCCCTACTATCACCAGGATCCTTTCGGGTCGATGTCGAGCCAGGTAGCGCAATCATCGCTGCCAGCTGAGAAAGCGACATACGGTTATAAGCGCAGACTCGGTCGACGACGCTTCGCGCAGATTCGTAGGGTTTATCTCGCCGAGAATCCCACGTAAGACGCGAGTAGTTTAGTAAAGGCACGTTATAACGTGCTGCAAGAGGCAGCCGTAAAATTCAGTAATCCAGAGGTCAGAACCGAGGCATTTATCTCCTCTTCTGTCAACTTAAAGGATGAACAGTCCTGTGTTTGTGCATTCTGCAGTAACTCTTCGATGATAATTGAAAGATGTTGCATTGGGACAGTAAACAAGTCACCTTTCCTAAGAACGGTATCAATGCATGTCCAGATAGCGTTAGCGTATGTAGAAAGACGAAATCCGTACTTGAATGCAATGGGCAAGTAGAAACAGGTAAAGCTTATTCCAGAATTTTCCGGGAACTCTGACAACTCGTCGTACTGGTTGAGAATTGTGCGTAACTGCTCGTTGTCTGCGCATCCATGGAACTGAACAGTATCGCAAAGAAAGCGCGCAATAATCTGATACGCGCCAGACCTACCGAATGCCGTAATCCGATGAAGAATCTCAGGCTGAGCAAAGGATACGGTGGTCATGCGAATGCCTCGTTCAGCCAAGGCGTTATTGAAATAAACTAGACACTGTAAGTCCACCTGGGTCAAGGTTTGAGCCTCGTCGAGGATTAAAACGTATTGACCTCCGCCTAACTTATTTACTTTTGTTGCGATGTCGAAGACAGCATTCATGAAAAGATCATTCGAGTTTTTTCTATCCGAAAGAACATGCCTTTCCGCCTCTAATATAAGTCGGTACATATGTCCGTTATCGGTACGCTTGCCACCCCTTGCCTCAACTCTTGCGGTGTAAGAGTCTGGGAACTCGAGTTTTAGGCATCGTGCTACGTCCCTTGAGCAGCTTGACTTGCCGATTTGAGGAGTGGCGTAAAGGACAATACCAGGGCGTCGCGCGTTTACGCGTGTGCGGATAAGGTCATAAGCTGCCTCAAGCATAGGGGTTGGCAAGGTATATTGGCGCCTTTTGAGAGGATGGCTGCTTGCCAAGGCCCTGTATTCGTCTGGTTGCATCGCATCTCCTCTTACCTTCGGTTTCGTACTTTGTCGAATAAGCCAATAACAGAGGGCATGGTGGTGCGCCGAGGTGCAACTTCCGCCTCAAATTGCTTGAGAATCCTGTTCCTTGGCGAGATTGCGGGACTGACGACGGGAACTTCTTCATCCGACTCTTGAGTCACCCGCATTATTTCTGTCGCATTCTTCTTTGAGACGCGAGGGGCTGACTTCTGTTTTCCGGCAGAGGATGTTGCTAGGTAGCGCAGATAGGTAGTTACCGGACACTCAAACTCAGATAGAAAAAGAATGCGTCGGTGTACAAGAGAGTTGATTTTCTTGCGTGTAGCGACACTATGTTTAATGTCAGACCACTTGCCTCCCACTAGAAGAAAGCCAAGTGGTGCACCATCAGGCATAAATGCTTCGAATTGGCGGTAATCGTCCTCTTCAATCGTTATTATTATTTTTTGATTTATTAGCGCGCTGGTCGACCCTATTACGTCGTTTGTGTAGATCCCACCATCACGTTCTACGTATGGCCGACGTCCGTTTTCAAGGCTCCCACGGATGGTAGCTTCTTGGGTTAGTAAGATCTTTCTCGCTTTGTGAATCATGTCAAGCGGCAGTTTTCTTGCTTCAACGCGTGGGCGTGGGCCTGAAAGAAAATAGGAGATAAACGCAAGCCGAGATAGACTTGATAGACCTTTACAAGGCGTTAAGTTATGCAGTGCGAGCGCCACATCAACAAGCTGTAATGTTTCCTGGGCCCGGATTTTGTGGCGTATGGCCTTCTGCTCAGCGTTTGCAGCGCGTCCATTGTGCGGATTGCTTCCAGTGGTGGAGGGCAAACGATGAAATATGTTATCGGCGATCTGCCCGAAAGTATTTTCTACATTCGGTCGCTTTTCGAAGTGCCCTGGCGATCCATAATTAAGGGAAAATCCAAACGTCTTGCGGCACCCATCGTGGACGGCCATCGCCAGATTTGAAAGTGCACCATCTAGCATGGTAACAGACCATAAAGCGTTTTCTGCTTCGGGAATAATACCGCTTGGGAAGCCACTCCCCTCCCGGTAATTTAATCCGGGCACAGTCAACTCCATTGGTTTCCATTTCGTCGTTGATGCGTCCCTGATCACGCGAATTACGTCAGCGGCGCGGACCACACTGGAATACACTATCTGATACGCCAAAATTGCGGTGGAAGCGACGTCAACTGCTGCAATTAGCCAAAGGCGATCAAGTAGAATTTCGGTTTCAGCGCCTTCCGGTGTTTGCATCGCTATAGTTAGAAATGCGTCTATGCGGTATGCGTCAATTTCTACGGCATCATACGGTTCAGGGAAGTTGAACAATGCCTTCTTTCCGGTACCGGTGGGTAGATGTGCCTTAGCTTCGTCTGATCCCCATGCAGCGACTGAGCGAGAAAAATTCCTATATAAAATAGCTCGCATGTATGTTGTGATCGAACGTAGCCCTCTATATTTCGAATTAAAGGGCCATTCGTCACCTGTTACACCAAGCTCCTTTATGGCAGTTATAAATATATTGTGCAGGTCCCTCCCTCTTAATCGCGCCTCAGGAATCTTTTTTGCCTTAGCGGACTGAAGAATATTAGCCGTCAAGATGTCATTTAGATCCGGTAGGCGAGTCAACAAGCGCGACATTTCTCCGGATTGTCCACCTTGTTGCTCTGGTTGTTTTGGCGAGGGGCCGGAAGTTCTTGTGTACGGCTTTAGATGCAAATAGGGGATCAATGCTCGAAAACCCAGAATTCTTCCGTCGTCACCCAACTTGAGACATCTATCAACATAGAGTGCGATAGTTTTCGCGGAGATTCCGGTGGCAAGTTGGATATCCTTACCCGGGTAACCATCAAGATACATTGTGACTGCGCGGACTCGTTTATTGAATTTATCTCGGTAGGCTTCTTTGATGACCTCTGGCGGAACGATCGGCCATAGCTTCACGCTCAGTGCATTTGCCGCCGCCGATATTCGCTTTCTCATGTCATATCCTCTGCGAACCAAACAGTGGACCGACTGATTCCTGTTTTGGAAAGATCCAGTCGTACAGCACCCTTGGCTGCAATTCGTACTAATACGCCATACAGAACAGGCGCATCGAACAATGGAAGCTCCTCACATAGGTCTCCGATGGTACCTTGTCGGTAAGTTTGAATTTTGGAATAGAGGGCTATTGAAGCCTCAGTCTCGCTACGAAACCGGACCACTTCCGCGTAACACAACGCTTTCTGTATCCGCACACCAAGTGCAACCAACGGAGTAAGGTCGTCGTTTGTATAGCGCTTATAAGTTACACCTGCGCTTGAACTCGCCGCTGCCTGGGCTAAATGTTGACTTCGTTCGCTGTGGATGGAACTAGTACCTGCCTTTACTTCATGCCATTCGACGGAACCGTTACTAAGGTGAACGATTGCGTCAAGGCGAGTGCCGCGAGTTTCATTGTCATCGTAGGAAATAACGATTTCCGGTTCGATGATAAACGACCTAACTGCTGGATTTAGTTCGAGAACAGTAAGCCAATGTAGGTACTGAATCGCACTCGGAAACAGGAAGTCGTCATTCATCTTAGCGCTATATCCAAGCCACATATCACTATTGTGTTTGCCGCGGGCGCGGTAGGCTCGGAGAACGTTGAACCGCTGCTGGCTTTTGAGTGTTGTAGCAACTGCATTCATTTGAACCCTCTCGGCTCTGAATACTTACTAGGACCACCTACTTATTAGGATCAGCAACGTCTTCGAACAATCAAGCATAGTTGATTAATTTCAATTTGGAAGTTTTATTTTTGGGCAACATCATCTTTTAAATACTACCCGTCAGGCATGCGTAGCAATTAGTTCCATGCGCGGGATTGCGTCACACTTACTTCCGAAGAGTGGAATTAAATTTAACGCATATCCTAATGGATCAAAGATAAAACAGCCTATAAACCTTTGAATCTAATAATATTTCCCTGGTGCATTTCCCCTAGGTATTAGTTCGCTTGGCTCCTCTAATAACTTCGACAAATTGCTTTAGGTGCTTTCTATATCTATCCCGCACCAGATGGCCATTTTTGTTACTCAATCCCTAAGCCCGTAAGCAGTCGATAAGATCACACGCTTAACTGACCGTTTTCTTTAACGGTGAATTACTCTTACTATCGGTTTCGTTCCCGTTCAACGGGCTCGTCAGCGGATCGCTTTCGCCCAACTGAGTGAGTTGCTCATCCCGCAATGACTTTGGAAGCGCCGCAAGACTACGCGCAGTAACATAGAACGACTGAAGGTTCGGCTGCTTTCGCAGTAGCGCTTTAAAGCCGGGTACGAAATCATGATAGGTAGCGATGGATGCCAGGTGCGCATTGTTGAGCGGCTGAGCAAACCAGTCATCGTAGCCGGAATACCCGCCCCAGCTTACTTTCAGCGTACCGAATTCGTCTTTCAGGCCGCGCAGAATCTGCGATTTCCGGGCACTCTTTTCGGAGATGGTTTTTTCGCTGGTGTACAGGTCGGCGAGACGTTCCCGGTATTTCATCAGAAGCGCAAGGAATTCCGTCTTCCGTTTTTCATAAACAGTAAGCTTCTTCTGTACACCCGCCGCACCGAACTTGGCGATCCATCGTTGCACTCCCTCCTCGGCCACTGTCACTGCAAATGATTCGTTGAACTGGGAATCGCCCTTCGCATACAGCACCTGGTGCGCAAGTTCATGAAAGATCAGACGCGCCAGTTGCGGTTCGGAGTAATTGACGAAGCTGGAGAGCACAGGGTCATCAAACCATCCCAAGGTCGAATAAGCCGGAACTTCGGAAACATGCACATCATAGCCAGCCTTCTGCAAGTTTCGAGCATAGGAAATGGCATCGGCCTTGTTGTAATAGCCGCGATAGTTGACACAGCCGGCTATCGGAAAGCACCACTCAACTGGCTGGAGTGATAGTTGCGTCGTCGCGATGACGTTCCATGCAACATAGGGACGCCCTATATCGACGTAGGTACGGTAGCTGCCGTTATCAGGCAAGCCGAGTTCATGTACCGCAAAGTCGCGGATTTGTTTGATTTTGGTAAGTCTGGCTTTGAGGGAGCTTTCAACAGACGGGTCCTTGAGACAGTCATCAATGGGACGTGCACCCATGACAATCGCCAAATGTCCACAGATTGCCTGCGCATAATAATTAATATACGAGTAGCTCGCGATTAACGAAACAAGTAATCCAGCAACGATAATCCTGCGGGTTCTTTTAGCAGGCGGAAATGTTCTACGTAAAGTGGACAGGAGCATGTGATGGGTAGCTATACCTGACGTATGCAGACACCTGAATAGACCATTGAGTTAAAGAATAGTTTGTGTCGTGTCACAACTTGACGTCTTACCGGACTGCTTATTCGGTATACCAGAAACAGAAGTGCTCAGAAGTGCTGGCCACTGAGTTACACGCTTTAACTGCTTCATACCAGATCCCCGAAGCGTTAAGGTCAGCTAGATCGCCTCCCCTTGCAGACCACCTGCCTTCTGAATGCGGCGCATGGCTGTTCGCATGCGGTACACCAGTTCCGAGTTGCGTACAGGAATGTCACGTGCAGTGATACTTTTGAGCACGCCATTATCTGCCAAGACCCAAAGTTTCTTTTTCGCCCTTGAAAAGGCCGTATAGACGATGCCGCGATGTACGAAGTTTGGCGAGCCATTAGTGCAAATGAAAATCACCACGTCGTATTCAGAGCCCTGTGCTGCATGCACAGTCATTGCATAAGCCAGGCCGATTGCTTCGATATCCTTGCCTGGAAATTCTATCTGTCGGCCATCGTCCAGTTCGAGGCACACTGCAAGGACATTCCGTCCTGAATGGTCAACACGTACATTGCGGATAAAGCCCGTGTCGCCGTTGACCACCTGCTCGCTCCGTCTATTGCCCTCAAGGTCTTCGCCCTGATCAATGACAATATTCTTGCGAACAATGATTCTGTCACCAATGCGCAGGCTGGTGCCAACCACACGTTCACCATCCGGGTTCAAGCTCTGACGCAACAATTCATTGAGGTAGGTGATGTTCCAGCCCGGTATATGAATGTCACCTTTTCGACGTGGCATGAGCAGGCCGACGCGAGGCATGCCATGGCGCTCGATGGCTTTGAGGTAAGCGGCGATGACGCGTGACATTCCCACGTCATCCGGAGCCGGCAGTCGGTGTGAGAACATGACATCGGTGCGGTCTGCGCAATCCACCTCCCCTTTTCCTGTTTGCCGGACCACGTCGAGGATACCGCCGTCGTTTCGATGGGTATGTGTCAACCGGTGATGGTCGAACGGCATGTCGAGAAGATCTTTCAAAATCTGACCCGGCCCGACGGAAGGCAGTTGATCGACATCCCCAAGGAAAATGATATGCGCCTCGTTGGACACGGCGTCCATTAATGATCGCGTCAGGGCGAGGTCATCCATCGACGTTTCATCCGCAACGATGATGTCCGCGTCGAGTGGATTGTCTTCATTGAACTGGAACCCATCCACGCCCACCCCAAGCATGGCATGGATCGTTGTCGCTGAATGTCCAAAGCGCTTGACCCTTGCTGAAAGCACTTTGGCCGCCTTGCCGGTCGGCGCACAAAAGAGAATCTTTTTATCTCGCGCGACATGGACCAGAATTTCCATCAATGCGGTCTTGCCGCAACCGGGCCCGGCCGTCAATGTGTGGACGGAGTGCATGGAAGTCAGGATGCCGAGAATGGCCTTTCGCTGTGAGGGATCCAGCCGGAACTGCTGCCCCGGCTCCGAGAGCATATCCTCCGCCGCAGCAATTTCGGACAACAATTCGTCTTCAGGCTGTCGCGTAATCGGTTCTGCCATTTGTATGGCGCGGATAGCAAGATTTCTGGCGAGTGCCCGTTCCGCGATCCAGAGATGACGCGGATAGTATCGGTCGCCATCGACGACGAGAGGTTGCTTGCGATCACGCGCAGCAGCCATGGCGCGCTCGGCGCTAACATCCGGATCGATCAGGGCGATGCGTTCCGACAGGTTTTGCAGACTGAGATAGGCATGTCCGTTCTGCTCACACCCTTCGCGCAAAGCATGCGTGGCCAATGCCGCGAGGCGGAACTCATGAAACCGCGGAAACCCGATTGCACGTACAGCGATCAGGTCTGCTGCGGCAAACCCGTAACCGTCGATATCCTGGATCGGCGCATACGGGTCTTTGGAAAACAAGCCCCAACCGGCTGAAATCGGTTCCGGTTTGTCCTCGACCCGAGGTGCGAGCCATTCCGCAATCTTGCGCAGCACCGCATCCTTGATGCCGATCATGCCGATACGTGTTGAGAGATCACGGTAAATCAAACCTTTGAGATCTTCGGCCCCAGCGACAGAAATTTTGCGTTTGGTTATTCCGCTGAAATCGAGTGAATACGGATTGGTCACCAGTTGATCCCGCAAGGCCGAAAGGTTACTGCGATGGCTATCAATGATCTTGCGGGCGGTAACTTCGCCGCAGCCCTTGAAGTTCTTGCGCAGATGGCGAACCAGCGCTTCTTCGTCTAACGGGATATCGATTGCCGCCACTTCGCAGTCGAACTGCTTGCCGAATTTCGGATGCTGGACAATACGGCCATCCATCCGATAACGGTTTCCTTCCGCGAGACCGACCAGTGACTCTCCAGTGACGACAAGATGGTCGCCATCTTCGAGACGTACGATGCCCCTTCCCCAGCGTTCGTTATAAACCTGACAGGATGTGAGGATGCCGACTATCTGCTGTGTCATCGAGTGCTTGGTACAGGTAAAAAAAACCGGCATTTCCAGAGCCTGGAAAATGCCGGTGAGCTAATGCGGGCTTCTACTTTGGACTGCTGTACTACGTGATCGCAGTATCGGGCCGGCCATTGCTCGGAGTTCAGAATGGAATCGCGTCATCGACAAAATCGTAACGCGAATTTTTGGCCTGCTCGGTAGTTGTATTTTCGCGCTGTTCCATAGTCTCCTGGGCTGGGCGTAACGCATCATCTTCGTGTTCGTCGTTGTGCGGACGTGCCCCCAGCATGCGGAGGTCGTCGGCAATGATTTCGACAGCCGTGCGTTCAACATCGTCCTTGCCTGTCCACTTGCGTGTCTGCAGGCGCCCTTCCACATAGACCAGCGATCCCTTCTTCAGGTATTCGCCAGCAATCTCCGCCAGCTTGCGGTACAGCACAACACGATGCCACTCGGTCGTCTGCCTGCGTTCACCGGAAGACTTGTCTTTCCAGCTTTCGGTCGTCGCTACCGTCATATGGGCGACAGCATCGCCGTTCGCTGTGACCCGGCGCTCAGGATCACGTCCAAGGTAGCCAATCAAGGTGACTTTGTTCAGTGTTGCCATCACAATCTCCAAGGTGGATGAAATTATTGAATTTCAAGGCGTACGCCTTGTTCGCTGTGTACACCAGGTACTGCGATACCAGCCTTCAGCGCTGCAGCGATCGCGCGCTTGTTGGGCGTCGGCGCCGGTGGCTCGTGGTACATGAGATATTCCCCCTCCAGTGCAGCGGGATTATCGACGACGACCGTCAAGGGATTTTTCCGTACGGCCATCGAAAAGAGCGCTGTCGTCACCTTGTCTCGCCCCGCGGTCTGCATCAGGTCGAGGATCAGTTGCCGGCCTCGCTGCGCTGCCCGCTCGAGAGACGCATGCCGTGCTTCCAGATTCATAATTGTCTGCTCGACACCACGCGTTGCAGACTCGATATTTCGCACCATCTTGGCGAGGTTTTCGAGCCGCGCATCGAGCGGCTCCGACAGGCTTTCCAGCGTGTCCTCGATAACCTGAGGATCGTCGTGCCGCTCGGCCAGCAGTTCGGCGAGCTGCCGGTATTGCGCAGCCAGCTCAAATGCTTCGAAGATCGGATTCATGCTGCTATCCCGAATTCAGCGTCGTTATGCACTTCGAGCAAGGCTTTCCGCTCGTCCTTCAATGCCGTCAGTTCAGCGAGGGCATCCGCATCAGGCAAGGAGTTGGCGACCCGGTAAGCTACAGAGAAAGCGCGGTACAAATCGTCCAGCGTGCCCGCACGGTTGATTGCATCCGCCATCGCAGTCTTCTGATCTTCAGACATGACCGTAGTTGAACGAGGTCCGTCGACGCCGGAATTAAGCCAGCTGAGCAGCTTGCGGCCAGTTTCCATGTCGGGGCGGAAGATTTCACCATCGAACAAACGTGTACGATCTTTGCCTGTATAAGCCATGTGCTGTACGTCGAGTTCGAAGAAAGTGGTGAATTCGTACTCGATGCCATCTCGCATGATGGGCGCCAGACCGATCTTGCGCACCACTTGTTTGCCGGTGCGCTCATCCTTTTCCTGCACGTATTCAGTCTTTGCACGCATCGTCGCGATGATGTGGCAGCGACTCTGCAGCAAGGCCTCAACCAGCGCATTGTGTTCCGGTGTTACTTGACGCCATGCCTGCCAGCTATTGCCTGACTTGTCAGCGATCTTACCCTGGCGATCGAGCGAACCGCCCTCGCCGGTCCATGCATGCGTCAGACTGTCAATGATAATGGTCGATACGCCGATGTCTTCAAGCGCATGGATTGCTTCGATGTAACGCGCAGGAGTGTATGGCGGCGACAGCGAAAGAACGTCATAGCCTTCGGGAAGCAGATCGGCATACAGATCTCCGCTCCCATGCTCGGTATCGATCATGCCGATCCGGCCGCCGAGTCCTCCGGCGATTTGCAGGGCTGAATAGGTTTTTCCGCTGCCTGCCGGTCCGGACATGCCGAGACGGAGCTTTGCGCGGCGCTTGGTTGCGCGGTGAATTTCAAATGTAGCCATGGTAAGTCGTGTCCTTTCTCGTTCCTCGTCTTCAAACTGCTCCTGACGGCCGATCTGCTCATACCACTGCAAGCCGCCATCATCCATATCAACTTGGCAATCCATCAAGCGATTCCAATCATTGAGTTTCCAACCACACTACCAAAACGGTAGTGTAAAAAGAGATCGATTCGAGCCTGCGAAGCGTATTCAATTGCTCCTTAGTGCAGATTCTTGATATCGGCCTGGTCCAGCAATGCCGCTTCTTCTACTTCTTTGGTGCTTCCTTCCAGCAATAAGGCTGCATGCGCTGCCGTCATGCGGCCGGCATCAACCGCATCGCGCAGTACCTGTTCGCGCGCTCCGACATCGCTGCCAAGCGATGGTGTCCAGTGCGCGGGTTCGCGCCGCAGGCGCGCCTCGAGTACACATTTCACATACAGCTCACGGAACACTTTTTGCGCAGTACCGGCATCGCCCGAGTCCAGCAGAGGCAGGACCACGCCCCAGGCATGCGCCATTTCTTCGGTCCATACGACAGAGGTCCGCTCGTCACGCGGCAGCATTGCCCAGGCTTCATCCGGTGTGGGACGACCATCTTCAAGGCGCAGCAGGATTTCCTTGACGCGAAGCGGGCCCTGTAACTCGAGTCGGCAACGTGCCAGTGCCGCCAGCACGTCATCTTCACCGAAGTCAGCCAGATCGTCCGCAAGCATCTCGGCGGCCGCTCGCGACAGCACCTGTCCGCAAACTTCCGCAGTCAGCGTGATCGCTTCAATCAATTCGCGATAGCCGATGTCTCGGCGCGGATTGTTCGACGCCACACGCTCTTTCCATTGGGGGTAGTGAATTTTCGTTTTGCTCATAAACCGTTTTACCGTTCTCAAAAGTTCCAAATGCGAGCGTGGGCATACCTGACCACAACCAAATTGGTTGCATAACTTCACCCAACTCTGACGTTGGTGAGGTACACTGCCGAACTCAATGAGCAGCGAACGGACCGGCGTCGGCTGTTGCAATGTAGTCCTTTTGGACTTCGCTGCATGGCTTCGACGGTTGCGTGAATGACGCTGCTATCAGGGAGATGTCAAATGGCGATGGACAGTGCACAAATCAGGCATAAGAACTTTCAAAAGCTTTATACCGATTTTGTCGACCAGCGCCCCCATTTGCCGCAACGCGGCATGCTCAAACTCTTCGCAGAGCACCTAGGTTTGTCGGACCGATACCTTAGCCACATCAAATGCAATCGTAAAAATATCGGAAGCAGTGTCGCTCGTAGTATTGAAGAACGATTCAGGCTGCCGCGTGGCTGGATGGATCGGGAACATGACCGGTTAAATCCACCGGTCGATGAGAACGAAAAGCTGTTTGTCGACATGGCACTCACCCTGTTTCGATCACAGCAAGCGGAGGCACGGGAGTTCATGATCAACTTGTTGCGCCAGCGTCTCGAGGCTTCGCCCTCAAAGCCAAAAACCCGGCTCAACGCCGGAAAATGATGCTCATCATCAAGCCCGATAAAGCTTTAAAGATCAACATTCATCGTTCGATTGATACTGTATGTATATACAGTATATTTTAATCAAAAGCGCTTCTAACTACAACATGTATTTCGCTTTTTTTCGAAAATATCGATGCTTTTTTTAACGTTAAAGCATTGCTGCAACATGTTGATATTTAAAGAATTTTTCCATCTGGAAAGTAGATTCTAAGGACGCACTTACCCTTATCTGATATGGGTTTTTATACAGGGTTTTCAAGAGCTTTTAAAGAACAAAAATGCCTCTTTTTTCAGCAATTTCCACACTGAAAAAGAGGCATCGTGAAAAACCTTTCGATGTTTTATCAAGCCGTGATCCGGATGAATTCTTTCCAAGTCGTCGCATTGACTACGCCACGTTCCTTTTTTCTCCCAAGGTCTGCTGGGCGAGATATACGGTTCGTGTCGGGAACGCGAAATCGACACCGAGGCGGCGGAACTCTCGCAATATCGCCAGGTTGATTTCTTGCTGAATGTCCATGTACTGATTGAAGTCCGGAGTCAGTACGTAATAGACCACTTCAAACTGCAATGCACTTTCCGAATAATTGCGAAAATGAGCACGGTCAAAGCGTGTCAAATCACTGGTGGATTTGACAATGCTCGATACCATGGCAGGGATTTTTTCGACCAGGTGATAGGGAGTCTCATGCGAAATCGAGAACTCAAACGAAATGCGCCGTTCCTCCATGCGCTTGTAGTTGCGGATCTGGCGCTTCAGCAATTCGGTATTCGAGATGACAATCTGTTCTCCGCCAAGACTGCGCAAACGGGTTGTTTTCAGGCCGACATATTCCACTGTTCCCATGTATTCATTAATGACAATGAAGTCGCCAATGACAAACGGCTTGTCGAGTGCAATGGACACAGAAGAGAAAAGGTCGCCGAGGATGTTTTGTACGGCGAGTGCGACAGCGACACCACCGATCCCGAGACTCGCTACCAGGGTCGTGATGTTAAAGCCCAGGTTGTCGAGGATCATTAGTATTGCCAGTGACCAGAGCAGGATCCGCAGCAACAGGCCGACGACAAGGAGATGGGTTACGCCAGAGGGGTTGACCGCCTTATGACTTTCAAAGGCACGATCAAGCCAGACAGACAATGCCCTGTTGGCCCACAGGGCTGCTTGCAACACAAAGATGACGACCGCAGCGTAACGTACCCATTTTTCATATAAGGGAGTAAGTTCCAGTTGCGTGAGCCCTGCAAGCGCAGCGATTGCGATCAGAAATGAAATTCGGGTGGCGTCGAGGATTTGACGCAGGCATTCAAAAAAGCCCAAGCCGTGAACGGCGCCCAGACGTTTGAATTGGCGTGCCACTATCGACCTGATCACAAGCAGGCCGGTGAGGACGGCGACGAATAAGCCTAACGCATATGCCCAGTGCGACAGAGAGGTCCAAGTATTAAAAAACGAAAGCGCCATCGGCAGTTTTCCTTGGTCAGTTGTAGTCAGGATGAATGCAGCGAGCGCTATCGGCATACCTTGTTAAGGGAGGTAACGACAACAATGTGCGCAGTTGTGACCAGCCTTAATTGATTGCGACTGGCTTCAGCAGTTTGGTTAAGCATCGCCGGCAGCGCGGCATGTGCGTATTGTTGTTGGTATCGTGACCGTTGCCGCCACGACCTTGCAACAACGTGGTCATCAAGCAGTGCGATGCCATAACAACGGACAACGGCATAAGATTTCACACGCAATTTAAGCTAAACGGACACTAGATTTAGCTTGCGTTCCCCTTACGGTCTGATCTTGCTCGCTCAACATGCAGACCCGTGTTCACCCCGGAACGTTCCGTGGAATCATTGTGGCTTCGCATGACAAACGCCATACCGTAATAGCTGCGTTTCATGGATGCAAAAAAAATGCCCCCTGCTCAATACAGAGGGCTTAATACACGCTTTGGGTCTTACATCATCAACTACGGCGTTTCGACGCAAGACTTTAGCTCATGCATCAAATTAAGTGCGTTCACGGCTTCTTTCTCGCAACGGGACGCGGCTTACGCCGCTCCGCAGGCCGCAGCAGTACGCGCGTTGCTACATCAACCGGTACTTGCCTTTCCTTCATGAACTCCGTTGCGCGTGTGGTGCCAACAGTTTGTTGCAACATGATTGCTAACTCTACCGCCGTCGCAGTATCAATATCAGGGCGTGACGTCACCGCTTCAGGCAAAGCCACCTTCTGCTGTGGTGTCCAGTATTCGCTTCGATCATGCCTTGGGTTGCTCATGAGGCCTCCATAACGAGCGGAAATCATTCCATAATTGAAATACCTGGTCACGCTCGACTTGAACTGCAGTTGACTTGTGTCAAGCCTTCAAGAATTTTGAGGGTCTTCGTCCGACATTAGCTCGACATCCGTTGAACATCCAGCGTATCAATTGCAGCAATAATCTCCTCAACTTCATAGGGCTTGGCGAGGATAGGAACACCAGGAACGCTGATCTGGCGCTCGGAATGGCCCGTTGCGAGAATTACCCGCATTTCCGGATAGCGCTCACGCACCACATGGGCCAGCTGCAGGCCACTTACTTCACCTGGCATCACCACATCGCTGAACATCACATCGAAACGTCGTCCTTCGTCAAGCAGGGCCAAAGCGGCCGCCCCGTCCCGGGCGATAGTGACGATAAAACCAAGCGCTTCCAGCGCGGGCCCGACGACTTCGCGCACCAATACGTCGTCTTCGACAAAGAGCACGGACTGGCGTCGGCTCGCGCGCTGCTCGGTCCGTTGCATATCGACAGGCGGCATCTGTCCGCCGTGAGAGCGTGGCAGGAAAATCGATATCGCTGTCCCTACGCCTTTCGTGCTGTTCAACTGAAGGCCTCCATTGCTTTGCCTTGCAAAGCCATAGACCTGGGCCAAGCCTAGCCCGGAGCCTTTGCCTACCTCTTTGGTGGTAAAGAAAGGCTCAATGGCCTTACGTGCAACGTCCGGACTCATGCCAACACCCGAGTCGCTCATGCATACGCTCACATAGTCTCCGGCTTCCAGCCCTTCGCTTGGTGTCGCGAGGGACTCGTTCTTCACGATTAATTTCATGCGACCGCCGTCAGGCATGGCGTCGCGCGCGTTAAATGCCAGATTAAGCAAGGCCAGCTCAAGCTGGAGCGTATCGATAGTAACGCTCCACAGATCCTTGTCGATTTCGATGTCAAAGGCGATATCGCCCGGCAAGGCTCCACGCAGTAACGGCATCATCCTTGACAATTGCTCGCTCAGATCGACGCTCTCAAAGCGCGCAGGTTGTGCCCTTCCGAACGCAAGCAGGCGACCTGTAAGCTCGGAGGCACGACGCACAGCGTTCTCGCATGCGGTCAGCGAGGCTTCGCGACGCGCTGGGTCCGGCGACAGGCGTGCAACCTGCATTCCTGTACTCAGGGTCTGCAGGACGTTGTTGAAGTCGTGGGCGATACCACCCGTCAGGCGTCCGAGCGCCTCAAGCTTTTGTGCCTGCAACAAGGCACGTTCTGAACGCTCGGTAGCCAAGACCGCTTCACGGACGCGCTGCTCCAGCTCTGTCTTTGCGCCCGCTATTGCGCGGCTTGCACGGACCAGTTCGGCATGCACGTCATCCATCTCGGTAATTCCTGTTACAGCCGGCTCCAGCACCTCGCCCTGGCGCAGGCGCTCGGCGGAGCGGCGCAAGGATTCGATCGGTTTGGCAGTAATCCGTCCGATCATCAGTGCAATCACCACAGCGATCATCAGCAAGAAGGCGGACACTGCGCCGAGCAGGCTTACCGAGCGCAAGGAGCTGCTGATCACTTCGTTTCTAGGCACACTGACGATAAAGGTCCAGCCGGAAATAGGGGCGCGACTGAAAGCCGCAATGACTTGCTCGCCGCTTAATGTCGGGCCTTCATTGAAACCTTCGGTCATGGAAAGAATTTTTTGCCGAATTTGGTCGCCGGCGCGCGTGCCGACAAACTTTTCGGCATCTTTACTTCGCGCCACGATAATTCCATTGCGATCCACAATCGACCCGGTCCAGCCTGCGGGGAGGCGCTGGTCCTTGAACAGGGTTTGCAGTTGGTTGGCAAAGGTACCCATGGCGAGATACTGCCGCACGCCCTCTGTATTGGTGACTGGAACCTGGACGGTAAAGCTATATTGCTTACTGTACGGCCCCAGGAAAACGTTACTGACGACCGTGGCATTGGGACCAAGATCTTTTCTGGAAGCGACCGAGGATCGCATGACGGGCAAATTGCCGGTTCCAAGCGGCACGAGGGTATTGAGCGATTGTTGTCCGGTTGAATCAGAAAGGCTGATCATGCCATTCCAGACTCGTGCCACCTTAAGCGACTTGTCATAAAAGTCCGGGAGGTTGGCGGGATTCGGGGGAGACGAGGAGCCGAGACTTTTTAGCGCGGCTTCCCGACTGGCGATTTCCTTGTCGAGCAGCAAAGCGAGAGCGCGTGCAATTTCCCGCATGCTCTTCCGGTGCCACTCCTGCTCCTCTTTATAGATGTAGGCGATCCCCAGCCCAGTGGCGATGACTACTGGCACAAGCGCAGCGAGAACAAGAGCAAGCAAACGGGTGCGAATACGCATCGCGGTGATCGAAGGAATAGGAATGTTGCAAGTCTACACGAACGCTGCCACGTCCATTTCCTCTCATTGTAACGAGGGAAACTTTCTGGATGGGCATCGGGGATGGGAAACAGAACCTCTGCCCTAAGCTGTCATCAAACAGGCAATGTCATGATGTACGGTCGCCGACGAGTATCAACGGCACGCACTTTCGCGCCACGTCACACTAGCATTTAAGGAGTCTCGATGAGCAAACCGCCCTCACCAACCGAGCCGTCCTCAGCTACCCGCAACCCCGGAGACGAAGCTGCACCGGGGACCGAGCAGACCGGCGAAAACACTTGTCCGGTCTGTCATGGAAGCGGACGTACAGCGAATGACGCGATGTGCACCAATTGCGGCGGCAGCGGAAAAGTCATCGTCATCGTCGGTGATGCCTGACGAGACGCACGGTCGCTTTGCTTCCGAACCTTCACGCCGACCAGTGTGTCGAGGGGCGTGCCTGGGTCAGGTATAGCAACCGCAAGTAATCACGACGTCGTCGAAACGTTCCAGATAGGCGGCCTTGGTCTTGATTTCCTGTGTGGTTGGATGCGCGAACAGGTACTCGACCCAGCCACTGCCCTTGGTTTTACCCAGCGTGATCATCTCGGCAATAAATGCCTTGCCGTTCTTGTCGCGCGTGCGACTGGTATCCGAGCCGACGAAGTGCCGGTTCGCCCCGTGGGCCTTAATAAAACCGTCGAAGCCATAGATGCCGATATACAGGTCTTTGTGCACCAGCAGCTTGCTCTTATTGAGCTTGCCGACCTCCTCGATGAGAGCATCCAGGCCAGAGGTCTTTGCCATTGCCACTGCTTTCTTCACGAGATCGATTGCTTCGTCCGCCGTGCCGATTTCCGAGCCCAAGGTAAAGGCGGCGACCGAGTCGGACAACGAGGCTGCGCTTGATTTTAGATTGGTTGATGCCTTCAGTGCGTTGGTCACCAGTTCGGTATTTTCCTGGATCATCACCTCAAACTGCACCATGGCCTGGTTGACCTGCTGGATGCCAATGCTTTGCTCCTGCGTCGCATTGGTAATGCCCTTGACGTAGCCAGCCACGTTTTCAACCGAGCTTACGATCTGTTCCATGGTACGGCCTGCTTCATCCACCAGGCTGGCACCGGATTCCACCTTGTCCACCGAGTCCGCGATGAGAAGCTTGATGTCGCGCGCCGCCTGAGCGGATCGCTGTGCAAGACTACGCACTTCGGATGCCACGACGGCAAATCCCCTGCCCTGCTCCCCGGCGTGCGCCGCTTCTACCGCTGCGTTGAGGGCGAGAATATTCGTCTGGAATGCGATGCCATCGATCACGCCGATAATTTCTTCAATCTTGCGCGAACTGGTTTTGATCGCGTCCATCGTTAGCACGACATCCTTGACCACATGACCGCCTTTGACCGCAAGCTCTGCGGCGGAACTGACCACGCTATTAGCCTGCATCGCAGCATCCGCATTGTGCTTTACGGTAGCAGCTAGTTCCTCCAGGGATGCAGCGGTCTCCTCCACCGAGCCCGCTTGGGTTTCGTTACGCGCGGACAGCGCCGCGTTGTCTGCATTCACCGATAACGCTGTGGTGTCGATGGCAATGGAGCCACTACGGACGTCACGAACAATGTTGAACAGCGTATCTTTCAGGTCTTTCAGCACTTCCTGCATTGCTGCAATTTCACCGGTGCCTCTGGTACTGAAGTTACGCGTGAGGTCGCCTTCAATCATTTTCCGGCCGATATCTACCGATTCCTGCAGAGGGGCCACGATGCGGCGGATCAGCCACCCTGCACAGACTGCATTGAATGTCACCGCTATCGCGCATAGCACGCCGACAGTGACGGACGCTCCGGTGGATAGCGAACTGGCTGCGATAATCGTAAGGCCGATAAGAAGCATGTTGGAGAGCACGCAAGCGCTGACGAGAACCGTCTGGATCGAAATTTCGGCAAATTGTTGTCTCACAGTGTCTCCCGACAGATACCCAAGACTCGATAGCCTTGTTCAAATTGAAATGCTCGCTGTGCGTTCGATATTGCCCGTCAGCAAGATCGCTTTGATAGTAGGGAATGGCACATTGGGCGTCAAGAGTTGCGTACACCTTGAGAGGGGGTTTTGAATGTACTTTGCTGCTTGTTGGGGTCGACACAACACTGGCAACTGACTCCGACTACTCACTGACTGATTGACGCATTAACGGTCCAAAGAATAAGACGATGGAAGTCGCGCTGACTTAGCCATTATGTGACAGACGAATCCCGATGTTATTCAGTCTTGGCTGGCAAACAATACCGGATTCCCGGTTTCATCTCTTCGTACATCTTGTAATCGGTTTCCGCCATTCCCAGCGCCTGGTAGGTGCGCTGCGCATTGACGTTATCCTTTTCTACATAGAGTCGGAAACCACAGATACTTTTATCTTCTGCAGCAGCCTGTTTGACGAAATCGTACATACGGGCGTAGACGCCTTTGCGCCGCCACTCCGGTTTCACATAGACGCTCTGGATCCACCAGAAAATGCCGTTTCGCCAATCACTCCATTCAGTCGTGATCATCAAGGATGCGACGATGTTGCCATCGTGTTCGGCTACAAGATAGAACCCGAGCGCCGGATGATTGATCAGCGAAACCACGCCAGCACCAATCACCTCGGCAATCAATTCCTTGCCTTCGGTTTCATAGGCCATGGCACGATTGAATTCGGCAACATGGGTGGCGTCACACAGCTCGGCGCGGCGGATATGGATGAATGGATTCATGGGGCTGTGTCCTTCAGGCGCGATGGAAATCCCCAGAGTTTAGCAAAGGTGCCGAAGGGAAAGGAGTCGAGCGCTGATCCAGCTGCCGCGGAAGTTGCGGAAACCCTGTTGGCTGCGAAATGTCGTGCGCGGTAAAGCAGCATCCTCCACCAAACGGTGAAGGATGCAAGGCAAATCACATTACTGATTGACCAGCTTCCAGTTACCGTTGTCGATGGTCAGCATGACACGGGCATTGTTTTCGAGACCGAAGTGATCCTTGGGCGTGTAACGCACTACGCCTTGGGTGATCGTGATGCCTTTGGTGGATTCCAGGCTTTCCTTTAACGCAGCGCGGAACTCCGGTGTACCCGGTTTACCCTTTTTGAGCGCCTGCGGCACGATGGCTTGCAACAGCAGGTAGGCGTCGTAGCCGTGCGCGGCAAACTGATTACGTGTCCCCGCCCCAAACTGCTTTTCGTACCGCTCGACAAATTCGGTTGCCAGCTTCTTGGACGGATGATTGTCAGGCAGTGCTTCGGGCATGACGGCAAGGCCGGCGACCACGAAGGAACCTTCAACATCCTTGCCCCCGATACGGATCAGGTCACGCGATGCGGCGCCATGTGTCTGGTAAATCTTGCCCTTGTAGCCGCGTTCAATCAATGCCTTGTGCGGCATTGCCGATCCGCTGCCCGAAGCACCGATCAGAATGGCATCCGGCTTGGCGGAAACAATCTTCAACGCTTGCGCTGTCACGCTGGTATCGGCACGGGCAAAACGCTCTGTGGCGACCGGCTTGAGGCTGGCCTTTGCAGCCTGTTCGTTAAAGGCCTTGAGCCAGGTTTCGCCATATGCATCGGAATAACCGAGATAGGCATAAGTCTGTACGCCATGTGCTTTCATATGTTCGATGACAGCGCTGGACATGAGTGGCGTCGACTGGGCGACACGGAAGGTCCATCCGCCCTTGCCTTCCGGCAGATCCACCGGTGATGTCGAAATCTGTACCGTATTGCCTTCAGAAGCGACATCCGCCAATGCAACCGATGCGGGCGTTGCGGTGGAACCCACGATTACGTCGACCTTGTCTTCTGTAATGAACTTGCGGCCGTTCTTAGCCGACTGGGTTGTATCCGATGCATCATCCAGAATGATCAGCTTGACTTTTTCTCCACCGATCGTATCCGGCCAGAGGGAAATGCCGTTCTTGGTCGGAATGCCAAGGCCGGAAGCCGGACCGGTCAGCGGCAGGCTGACGCCGACGGTAATGTCGGCTTGCGCATAGCCTGCGGCCAAGATGGCGATTGCAGCCAGAATCGGTTTGAACGATGCTTTCATTTTGTCTCCTTGTGATTCGTCGAATAGTTTGAATAGTCTGGAACATGCCTCGCCGTGTGGATGTAATGCAGTCTTCAGCGGGGTGCTGGCGTGTCTTTAATTTGTTATGATGGATAACAGTTATTTACTATAATTAACTCGTTCGACGAATGCAAGCATGCCCTGCTCCATCGCGGCTTACGGATGGGTAGTCACACATCGCTAAACGGTTCACGCGATATTTCATCAGCGAAATGTTTCGCGACCCGCTGGATTCACTCGGTCTCTGTGCGAAGGCAAATCTTTCGCAATAATGACTTCAATTGCTGTTTCTCTGTCGCAGTGAGCGCGCCGGCAATGCGCTCGTCATGATCCTTGACGGCTTTTTTGTAGCGCTTGAGTTGCTTCTGCCCCTCGCGCGTCAGGTGAAGGTTATACGAACGCCTGTCGCCGGACGCCTGACGCTCAACCAGTCCCGTTTCTTCAAAACGGTCGATAATCGACACTACGCCGGATCGGGCGATTCCCATGACTTCAGCAAGACGCGTCTGGGAAATTCCAGGGTTGTTTCCGATAATGACCAGTGATGAGAACCGCTGCGGCGTGATGTCTTCGGCAGCAAGGGCGGCGCCAAAGTCTTCGTAAATCGAAAGCTGGGCGCGGCGGACGGCATATCCGACCAGTTCATCAAGGATGTCGTAGTTGATTCCATCGATCCTTGCGTTGAAGTGCACCATGTTTTCTTTTGGATCTGATTTTTTGTTGCTGGACAAGGCAAACCCCTTTGGATGGCGAATGTGTATTCTTTAGAAATTGTGGCTTCTTTCGCGCGCTGTCGCTGTCCGTTCCCTAAGACTGGCTAAATGAAAATGAAACAGGCGACTTGCCGCTGTGGCATTGTATCTCGTGCAACTTCAAAACCGTGAATTTCAGCAATCTGTCGTGCGTCCCAATAACGAACCTGGTTACCGAGCGGCTGCTTAATCCGGACCATCACATGTTCAATGAGGTCGTGCGAATTGTGTTCTGATTAATAACTGTTATATAGTAGAACAATAAACTGGCGGCGCAAGAAATCAAGGAGTCGTCGCTCAACGGATCAATTGAGGAGACTGACATGAAAGTTGCAATCGCTGGCGCCGGTATCGGTGGGCTTACATTAGGGCTGATGCTCCACGAACGCGGTATCGAAGTCGAGATCTTCGAAGCCGTCAATGAAATCAAACCATTAGGTGTCGGCATCAACCTGCTGCCGCATGCAAGCCAGCAACTCTTGCAGTTGGGGCTGGAAGAATGTCTTGCTGAAAGAGGAATAGAAACCTCTACCCTCGCCTACTTCAATAAGTTTGGACAGGAAATCTGGCGCGAGCCGCGGGGACGTGCCGCTGGCTATCCGTATCCGCAATTTTCCATCCACCGTGGTGAACTGCAGATGGCGCTACTGGAGACGGCAGTCAAGCGTATCGGTGCCGATCATATCCACGCCGGACATACCTTTACGGCGTTCGAACAAATTGGCGACAAGGTCGTATCAACATTTACCCGGCGGGTCGACAATACCGAAGTACAGGTCGAGAGTGACGTACTGGTCGGCGCAGATGGTATTCATTCGGCAGTGCGCCGTTTTCTGTATCCGACCGGTGACGAGCCTCGTTTTTCCGGTCGCATGCTGTGGCGCGCCGTCACGGAAGGCGAGACGTATATGGATGGCCGTAGCATGTTCATGGCCGGGCATCAGGACCAGAAATTCGTCTGCTATCCGATTTCCGAACCTTTGCGTCAGAAAGGCCGTTCGCTGATCAACTGGATTGCCGAACTGCGGGTGCCCAATGGCGAATTGCCAAAAACGGACTGGAATCGCAAGGTAGACAAATCTGTGTTCGAGCAACCTTTCCAGACCTGGAAATGGGATTGGATCGATATCCCCTCCGTGATCAACGGCGCCAGCGAAATTTATGAATTCCCGCTGGTGGATCGCGATCCCCTGCCGCGCTGGACTTTCGGACGGGTGACACTGCTGGGTGACGCTGCTCATCCGATGTATCCGATCGGCTCGAACGGCAGCGCGCAAGCGATCCTCGATGCACGCTATTTGAGCGACTGCCTTGCTAGCGATCCGAACACTTTATACGCCTTGCGCGAATACGAGGCCGAGCGACTGCCGCGTACCGCAGGCATCGTCTTGCGCAATCGCATGAACGGCCCGGAACAGGTGATGCAAATGGCGGAGGAAAAGGCGCCGAACGGATTCCGGCATGTGAATGACGTTATTGCGCAGGAAACCCTGGAAGCGATTTCCTTACGTTACAAACGGCTTGCCGGATTCGATAAGGACTCCCTCAAATCATGAGCCAGGCATCGAATATTGGTTTGCGCAGTATCGCCAATCTGGAGATCGATGTAGTTCCGCCGGTTATGCTGGGAGAACTTAACGGTACCGAGCGGCGATTTGTCTCGATCAAGGGCGGAAGCGTCACCGGCCCGCTATTCAACGGGACCATTCTCCTAGGCGGCAGCGACATCCAGTTGGTACGTGCGAATGGGACGATTGAATTGGTGGCCCGTTATGCACTCGATCTCGGGCCACTCGGTACAGTGCTGGTAGAGAACACCGGGGTTCGACGCGTGGCAGACGCGGCAGATATTAATGAGCGTCCTTATTTCCGCGGTGTGATGCGTTTTGAAGCACCGCGCGCCACGCTGGGCTGGCTCAACGACACGATATTTGTCACTACGGGATATCGGGAAGGCGGAATTGTCTACCTTGAAGTATTTGAAGTACTCTGATCGACTGCGCCCAGCACGCTCAGCAATATGCCGCTTGTCGGCTTGCCATATTGCGCCGGTATGTCACTGTGTGCCGTGGCGGGACGTGATTGCGAGAGTGAAAGTGATCGAGTAAGAAAGGACCAAGCATGCAAACGACTGACAATAAATACATGTCGGGATTCGCCAATGAATTCGCCACTGAGGCCTTGCCCGGCGCGCTGCCCGAGGGAAGAAACTCGCCGCAGAAGGCGCCCTACGGACTTTATGCCGAGCAACTCTCCGGCACGGCGTTCACTGCGCCACGTAGCCATAACCGGCGTTCATGGCTTTACCGTATCCGGCCAGCGGCGGTGCACCAGCCATTCCAGCCTATCGATAGCGGGCGCATCGTCGGGGATTTCAGCCAGGTTCCGCCTACGCCACCCAACCAATTGCGCTGGGATCCGCTTCCGTTTCCCGAGACGCCTGTGGATTTTGTCGACGGTATGGTTACCATGGCCGGCAATGGTTCGGCGGAAGCCATGTCGGGTTGCGCCATCCATCTGTTTGCGGCCAACCGCAACATGGAGGGACGTTATTTTTACAGCGCGGACGGCGAATTGCTGATCGTGCCCCAACAGGGGCGCTTGCAACTATTTACCGAACTCGGGCTGCTCGATATCGAACCTCAGGAAATCGCGGTCATTCCGCGCGGTGTTCGATTTCGCGTCGAGCTGACTGACGGTGCTGCACGTGGATATATCTGCGAAAACTTCGGCGCGTTGTTCCGGCTGCCGGATTTGGGACCGATCGGCTCCAATGGGCTTGCCAATCCTCGCGACTTTCTGACACCGCAAGCCCGCTATGAAGAGCTTGAAGGCGATTTTCGACTTGTTGCGAAATTCAACGGCCAACTATGGAGCGCCGCTATCGGTCATTCGCCGCTGGATGTAGTGGCCTGGCATGGCAACTATGCTCCATACAAATACGACTTGCGCCGCTTCAATACCATCGGCTCGATCAGCTATGACCATCCGGACCCGTCAATTTTTCTTGTGCTGCAGTCGCCTAGTGACACGCCCGGAGTCGACGCGATCGACTTTGTGATTTTTCCTCCGCGCTGGTTGGCTGCCGAATCCACCTTTCGCCCACCGTGGTTCCACCGCAACGTAGCAAGTGAATTCATGGGACTGATTCATGGTGCGTATGACGCCAAGGCCGAAGGATTCGTCCCGGGTGGAGCCAGCTTGCACAACTGCATGTCTGGCCATGGGCCGGATGCCGAGACGTTCGAGAAAGCTTCTGCTGCGGATACTTCAATACCGCATAAAGTTGCCGATACGATGGCATTCATGTTCGAGACACGTACCGTCATCAAGCCCACGCTGTTTGCGTTGGAGACTTCGCAATTGCAGAGCGAGTATTTCCAGTGCTGGCAAAATATCAAGAAAAACTTTTCAAGCCAACAACAATAGGCTCGGGTAGACATTCTTTCAAGATTTGTTTTATGCGCGGTGCGGACACGCTGTCGCCCGACAGCAAGGCGATGGTTTGTTATGATGCAAAACACTCTTTTGCAATCGCGCCCGCACGTGACGTCGTCATAACGGGCAATATAAAAGGATAGACAATGACGATCTGGAAGACGAACTTTGACCTTCCAAGCCTGAGCAGAATGCATCGTGGCACGGCTATCGAGCATCTTGGCATTGAATTTACCGACTTTGGCGAAAACTGGCTGGAGGCAAGGATGCCTGTCGATAAGCGTACCATCCAGCCATTCGGTATCCTCCACGGCGGTGCGTCAGTGCTGCTTGCCGAAAGCCTCGGAAGTGCTGCAAGCAATTTTTCCATTGACAACGAAACCCACTATGCCGTGGGCCTCGATATCAATGCCAACCACGTTCGCGCCGTGCGCGAAGGTTACGTGACCGGCAAGGCGACACCCATCCACCTCGGACGTTCGACCCATGTCTGGCAAATCATGATTTATGACTCGGCGCAACGCCTTAGCTGCGTAGCGCGCCTGACGATGTCAATTCTGGAACGCAACCAGGCGTAATCGTCCACCTCTGACTCGGCCACTCGGTGAACTTACTGAAATTCGGCCAATCTACTTGACTATCATTGCATTACATTTTGTCATGCAATGATAGTCAACTGGTGTACGCGCGATATGCAACAGTGTCGTGCCGGCATTCACCACGAATATCAGGAGGCTTCATGAGCGTCACGCCATCTTCGGGCACCCCCGGCAAGTCGGACGCCCACCTCAAACCGGGCGACGAGGCCGCGGCCGGCACACCCGGCACGGGTGAAGATTTATGCCCAAATTGCAGCGGCACCGGAAAGATAAGGGATGGAGCTGCGTGTCCGATTTGCGAAGGAACCGGCCGCATTACGCAGGGCATCGGCGGAGGCTGATCGTTACGAAACCGTATCGGTTTTCGGCAATGCTTCGCATACTGGTTCATGCTTGATGCCACTGCTCGGCAGGTGACGCTGGACCGGCGTGAGCCCGCGCCTACCCTCATCCGACGGGCTTGGTTCGGCGCCATGTGTCATGTGCCATGTGTTAAAGCGACTGTGGGTTTTGCCCCCCCGTGGTATAGCAATGCAATCGCTTCTGCGGCAATGCCTTCTTCCCGGCCGAGATAGCCGAGCTTTTCATTGGTCTTGGCCTTGATGTTGACTTGCGCCGTCGTCACACCGAGGTCTTCAGCTACATGTGCCACCATTTGTGGGATGTGCGGTGCCATTTTGGGAGCCTGTGCGATGATAGTCGCGTCCACATTGCCGATTCGATAACCCGACTCGTTAACACGCCTGCATGCCTCGCGTAGCAGCACCCGTGAATCTGCACCCGAGAACTGCGCGTCGGTATCCGGAAAATGCCGTCCGATATCGCCCAATCCTGCTGCACCGAGTATCGCGTCCGTCACTGCATGCAACAGCACATCGGCGTCCGAGTGTCCCAGCAAGCCGGTCATATGCGGAATTGTCACGCCGCCAATGATCAGGTCGCGACCCGGGACCAGTGCATGGCAATCGTAGCCCTGGCCGATGCGGAACGGAGGAAGACTCATGAATTTCCTTTCAAATGCAGTTCGGCCAGTGCCACGTCATGCGGCAACGTGACCTTAAAATTGCGCGGGCTGCCTTCAACCAGCTTCGGGTGATGGCCAAGCGCTTCGATTGCGCTTGCTTCATCGGTTACGTTAATCGTCGATTCCAGTGCATGTTTCAGCAAGCCATACCGAAACATTTGCGGTGTCTGTGCCGCCCACAGATTTTCACGCGATACCGTCTCCCGCACACACGACTGCGCGTCACTTCGCTTCAACGTGTCCACGACCGGTAGAGCGAGCAAGCCCCCCACCGCGTCCTCCTTTAGTGCATGTACAAGCCGGTCAATCAATTCTTTGGTCAGCCCTGGACGGGCCGCGTCATGCACCAGCACCCAGTCACTGTCGGTAAGCTGATTAGCGATTACCCTCAGGCCGTTAAGCACGGACGCATGCCGGGTTTGTCCGCCGTGGCGCAATACAGTGACTTTGTCTTGCAAATGCGCTTGGGCGGCGAGCAGGTCGTCGATATAACCGTCCTCTGCACTGACGACCACGAAGCTGTGTTCGATCACCGGATGCAGCGCAAAGGTTTCCAGCGCATGCAGCAACATGGCCTTGCCGGCGAGCGGCAGGTACTGCTTTGGATGGCCCACCCCCATGCGCGCACCGACGCCGGCAGCGGGAATAAGAGCAAAGTGACGTGGTGGAATCATCTGGAAAGGCGAGTGAAGGCGAAGTCCAATAAAAGTCTTAATGCGTGTTAGCGCTAATTGTGTACGGAATGCCTGTATTTTCTCAAGCTATTGGCAGCCGTTCGGCTACGGCAAAGGGCATGGTTTATAATCCCGTTATATTTTCTCACAGTCGCAGCGTGCCGCATTGCCTGACAAGGCGCATGCTACGGCCGCTCTGACATTCCAGATGTCGTCCGCTGATGTCGTTCGATCTAAAAAAATCCCTTCCCAAGCCCGGTAACCGCTTCGCACTTCCGTCCGTACACGGTTCGGCAGATGCCTTCGCCCTCGCCCAGGCGGCCCTTGAACTCAAGTCGCAACAGCGCATGCTGGCAGTTATTGTCGCCAATGCAACCGATGCCCAGCGACTGCTGGCCGAAATTTCCTGGTTTGGTGGTCAGGATTCCGGTTTGCGCTGCCATCTCTTACCCGACTGGGAAACCCTGCCCTACGATGCTTTTTCGCCGCACCAGGACCTGGTGTCGGAAAGGCTGGCAACGCTCCATGAAGTCAGCAGTGGCCAGTGCGATGTGTTGATCGTGCCGGCCACGACAGCACTGCTGCGCATGGCGCCGCCGTCCTTCCTTGCGGCGTACACGTTTTTCTTCAAGAAGGGCGAAACGCTCGACGAAGCAAAGCTGAAATCGCAGCTGACCCTGGCTGGCTATACGCATGTGACGCAAGTCATGTCGCCAGGCGAATATTCCGTGCGCGGCGGCCTGATCGACCTGTTCCCGATGGGCTCGGCGCTGCCGTACCGGCTGGACCTGTTCGGCGACACGATTGAAACCATTCGTACTTTCGATGCCGATACCCAGCGCTCTCTTTACCCGGTACATGAAGTCCGCCTGCTGCCCGGAAGGGAATTTCCCATGGACGAGGCAGCGCGTACTGCCTTTCGCAGCCGCTGGCGCGAGGAATTCGAAGGCGATCCATCCAAATCATCGATCTACAAGGATATCGGCAACGGCATTGCGTCGGCCGGCATTGAGTATTACCTGCCGCTTTTCTTCGACGAGACGGCAACACTGTTTCAGTATGTGCCGGATAATACGACCTTCGCATTGGTCGGCGACATCGAGACGTCCATCAGGCGCTTCTGGGGCGATACGCAGTCACGCTATAAATTCCTGAAAGCCGACAGAGAACGTCCACTGCTACCGCCGGAGCGCCTGTTCCTGACCGACGAGGATTTTTTCGTTCTCGCTAAACCCTACGGACGCTGGATAATCCAGGTGGGCGACGTCGCGTCGGAGTTGTCGGCTCCGATTCCCAACATCGCGGTGAATCGTCGTGTCGATGACCCGCTGGTCAACCTGCGCTCTTACCTTCTGCAGACCGACAAGCGCGTCATGATCTGCGCGGATTCCAACGGCCGCCGCGAGACACTGCAACAGTATTTTGACGAGTTCAATCTGCCGTTGGCGCCGTGCGAAAGCTTTAGCGATTTCGCAACTTCTTCAGCAAAGCTCGTGCTCTCCGTGGCGCCCTTGCAAGCCGGGTTTGAGCTGAGCCACGACTTGGGCGGCCTTGCCTTCATCACCGAAACCGAGTTGTATGCAGGATCGGGACGACGGGCCGGCCGCCGCAAACAGGAAGCGGTGACCCAGGTCGAGTACATGGTGCGCGATCTGTCCGAGCTCAAGGTCGGTGATCCGGTGGTGCACGTCAATCATGGTATCGGCCGGTACATGGGTCTGATCAGCATGGACCTTGGCGAAGGTGAAGCCGAATTCCTGCATCTGGAATATGCGAAGGAAACCAAGCTGTACGTGCCCGTCTCGCAACTGCATGTGATTTCTAGGTATTCCGGCGCATCGCCTGACGAAGCGCCCTTGCACACGCTCGGGTCGGGTCAGTGGGAAAAGGCAAAAAAGAAAGCCGCTCAGCAGGTACGCGATACTGCGGCCGAACTGCTCAATCTGTATGCGCGCCGGGCAGCGCGCCAGGGGCACGCCTTCCAGTATTCGGCGCGTGACTACGAGACCTTTGCCGAAAGCTTCGGATTTGAAGAAACCCCGGACCAGAGCGCCGCGATCAATGCCGTGATCAAGGATATGACCAGCGGCAAACCGATGGACCGGCTGATCTGCGGCGATGTTGGCTTTGGGAAGACCGAGGTAGCGCTACGGGCGGCGTTTGTCGCCGTCATGGGTGGCAAGCAGGTTGCCATCCTTGCCCCCACTACCCTGCTGGCCGAGCAACACGCGCAAACCTTCGCAGACCGTTTTGCGGACTGGCCGGTCAAGATTGCGGAGCTGTCGCGTTTCCGCACCGGCAAGGAAGTCACGCAGGCGATCAAGGGTATGGCCGACGGTACCGTGGACGTCGTGATCGGCACGCACAAACTGCTTTCCAACGATGTGAAATTTTCACGCCTGGGCCTGGTGATCATTGACGAGGAACACCGCTTCGGTGTGCGCCAGAAGGAAGCGCTGAAGGCACTGCGTGCGGAAGTCGACGTACTGACCCTGACTGCCACACCGATACCCCGGACGCTGGGGATGGCGCTTGAAGGCCTGCGCGATTTTTCAGTGATTGCCACCGCACCGCAAAAGCGCCTGGCGATCAAGACCTTTGTCCGCCGCGAAGACGATTCGGTGGTGCGCGAAGCCTGTCTGCGCGAGCTTAAGCGCGGCGGACAGGTCTACTTCCTGCACAATGAAGTAGAGACCATCCTTAACCGCAAGGCAATGCTGGAAGGCCTGCTGCCGGAAGCGCGGGTCGCGGTCGCGCACGGGCAGATGCACGAGCGCGACCTTGAGAAGGTCATGCGGGATTTCGTGGCGCAGCGTTTCAACATCCTGCTGTGCACGACGATTATCGAAACCGGTATCGACGTGCCGACGGCGAATACCATCATCATGCATCGCGCCGACAAGTTCGGCCTGGCGCAGCTGCATCAGCTGCGCGGTCGCGTCGGTCGTTCGCACCATCAGGCCTATGCTTACCTGCTGGTGCACGATGTGCAGGGACTGAGCAAGCAGGCGCAGCGCCGCCTGGAAGCCATCCAGCAGATGGAAGAACTGGGCAGCGGCTTTTACCTGGCAATGCATGATTTGGAAATCCGTGGCGCGGGCGAGGTCCTCGGTGAAAACCAGTCCGGTGAAATGCAGGAGATTGGTTTTCAGCTTTACTCGGACATGCTCAACGAGGCCGTTCGCTCGCTCAAGAATGGCAAGGAACCTGATCTGGCCGCGCCCTTGTCCACCACAACGGAAATCAATCTGCACGTACCTGCCCTGCTTCCTCAGGACTATTGCGGCGATGTGCATGAGCGGCTGTCGCTGTACAAGCGGTTCGCCAATTGCGAAACGCAAAACGCGATCGATGATTTGCAGGAGGAACTGATCGACCGTTTCGGCAAGATGCCGGAGCCGGCCAAGGCCCTGATCGAAACCCATCGGTTGCGGATCGCCGCCATTCCGGCAGGTATTGTTAAAATCGATGCCCATGCCGAATCGGCGGTGCTCCAGTTCTGCCCGAATCCACCAATCGAAGCAATGCGCATCATCGAACTGGTACAGAAGAACCGGCAGATCAAGCTGAATGGCCAGGACAAACTGCGCATCACCGCCAACATGCCGGATCTTGCTGCGCGGGTGACGCAGGTCAAGGCGACGATACGGTCGCTGATCGGTTGAGCGACGGAGCGAGTTGGAGCTCTGCGGCTGATCGCGCTTAAGTGGTCGTATGAATGTTAACTTTTAAACTCTTTCGATGAATCTTATTCTCCAGGGCCTCTCGGTCGACCATTCCGCCATCGAGCATATTGCACGGCTCGTCAACAGCAAGCACATCACGGTCTTGCAGGACAATGTCTTCCGCTGCGAAGAGGTGCAGTTTTCCGAATCACTGAAGGCCGAGGTGGATAGCGCCTGTTTCGCTGCTCAGCTTGATTATGCGTTCACCGAACCGGGCCGAAAGCTAAGCGATTTTCGTTTGGTGGCAATGGACATGGATTCCACCGTGATCACGATCGAATGCATCGACGAGATCGCTGACATGCAAGGCTTGAAACCGCAGGTTGCCGAGATCACAGAGGCAGCGATGCGTGGGGAAATCGAATTTCGCGAGAGCCTGACCCGCCGTGTCGCTCTGCTCAAGGGACTGGATGCCAGCGCCTTGCAGCGCGTCTATGATGAGAGACTCAAGCTCTCCCCCGGCGCGGAACGCATGCTTGCCGCAGTAAAGGCCGCGGGCTTGAAAACCTTGTTGGTATCCGGTGGTTTTACCTTCTTTACCGACCGAATGAAAACCCGCCTCGGCCTGGATGTCACCCATTCGAATACACTAGAAATTGCCGACGGCAAATTGACAGGTCGTGTCGTGGGCGGCATTGTCGACGCCGATGAGAAACAACGTACGGTGGAACGTATGTGCCAGGAAATTGGGTGTTCTCCGCGTCAGGCCATTGTGATGGGTGACGGTGCCAATGATCTGAAAATGATGGGCATTGCCGGGATGTCGGTCGCGTTCCGCGCCAAGCCCGTTGTGAGAGCGCAAGCAGATGTGGCCTTGAATTTTGTTGGGCTCGACGGAATCTTATCCTTGTTTGAATGATCTTTTTGGATATGGCAGTCGATATAGTGCCCCGTATTCATTCACCAAGGAAATTATATGGCCCAAGAACTCGTTTTCGACAGCAAATTGCAGTCCAATAAAAGCCTGGCATGGTGGCTGTATATCATTCACGGCGTCAGCTTTGCTTTCTCACTTGGGGCATTTTCCTGGATTCCCCTGATCATCAATTACGTCAAGAAAGATGATGCAAGAGGCACCTTCGTCGAAAGCCATCATCGCTGGCAGATCCGGTCGTTCTGGTGGTATTTGTTCTGGATGATCGTCGGCGGCGTTCTATTTATTACCGTCATCGGCATCCCCATTGCCTGGCTGGTATGGACAGGTGCCTGGGTGTGGAAAGCTTATCGCCTGATCAAGGGCATTGTCGATCTGAACGACAACAAGGCCATGCCGATTTAAACTGGCTGACTGGCTAGATCTCAGTGGACAGGGATGACTGGCTCCCTGTCCACATGGATCATATTTGACTCTTATCCGAGTGCGCGGAACGCCTGTTCGATGTCCGCAATAAGGTCGCATGGTTCTTCAAGTCCGATATTAAAACGGACCAGTTGCCCGGTTCCCTGCCAACCGCTACGCATGTTCTGAATACGGTACGGAATACACAGGCTGTTCGCCCCGCCCCAACTGAAACCGATCTTGAAGAGCTTGAGGCTGTCTACGAAACGATCAGTCTGTGCCTCGCTGTAGCGCTCATTGAAGACAACCGAGAATAATCCTCCTGCGCCGGTAAAGTCGCGCTTCCAGTTGATGTGCCCCGGACAATCTTCGAAAGCCGGATGCAGTACACGGCTGATTTCAGGCCTGGTTTTCAGCCAGGCTGCCACCTTGCATGCTCCGGCATCGTGCGCTTCGAAGCGCAGTTTCATGGTCGGCAATCCGCGTAGCACCAGATAGGTATCGTCTGCACTGACACCGAATCCAAGGCGCATATGGGCCATTTCAATTCGGTGGATCAACTCCTTGTCCTGCGTGATGACCGCGCCCATCAGCACATCGGAGCCGCCTGACTGATATTTGGTCAATGCCTGCATCACGATGTCGACGCCGTGATCGAAGGCACGGAAAGCCAGTCCGGCAGACCAGGTATTATCGATGGCGACATGGATATCCTGACCGGCGGCTCTTTTCTCGCGGACTATTTTTGTAATCGCCGGAATGTCGGGTACTTCCATGGATACTGAACCGGGGGCCTCGGTCCATACCAGGCGAGTGTTCGGCTGAATCAGCCCGGCGATGCCGGAGCCAATCAAGGGATCGTAGTAACGGGCAGTGATGCCGTAGTCCTGCGTCAGCCAGCGACCAAGTTCGCGGTTCGGGTTATAGACGTTGTCGGGAAGCAGAACGTCGTCACCGGTCTTGAGCAAGGCAAAGTCCACCATGGCGATCGCGGCCAACCCGCTTGGAGCAAGCAGACAATGGTTGCCGCCCTCGATTTCGGCGAGACGGCCCTCAAGTGTGAAGGTGGTGGGCGTACCGTGCAGGCCATAGGTATAGGCGTTCTTTTCCTGCCAGTTACGCGAACGCATCGCCGCAACGTCCTTGAAAAGGACTGTCGATGCATGATGAATCGCGGTCGGAAAGGCACCAAAGCCCGAGGGCGCCACATATTCGGAATGAATGAGTGAAGTCTGTAGCGATTTCCTGTCAGTCACGCGTATTCTCCGCTGAATGGCTGTTGTTTATTGTCGGGACGGCGTCGCAGTTTTTCCGTTTGATGCAGATTTCTGCTTCGCCCTTTCGTCAGTACGGACGACACGCAGAGTGAACGGCTTCTTGATCTTGCCGTCCGCTGACTGCCACTCGCCGCTGATGGTATTGTCCGCGAGTTTGCCGTCCCACTGGCCTGATACATCCGTGCCGTTTTCGGATTCTTCCATGAAGAGATATTCGCCGTCGATTTCGCCGGCCAGGAGAATGTTCTGCGAGCGTCCGAAGTAGAAGTACTCTCCTTCCACCCCATCCTCCATCTGCTCCTTGGTGCGCAAGTTGACTTGAATATCTCCGTCGCCCAGCTTGCCGCGCAGTGTGACGGGTTTGACGAAGGCGGTTTTGCCGTTCAGCGTTGTTGCAGATACGGAGTGAGCCTGACTTTCGGCGGTATGAGCAAAGGGAGCGGACATCACAATGGCGACCGCCAGCAGCGGCTTGACAAACATCCTGATCATCAGGCCTCCGCCCACAGGTCGTGCGCATCGGCGGCAGTGACGCGCACGTCGACAAATTCGCCGACTTTCAGTTTGAGATGTGGCTCGTAGGGTGGCTTCACGTAGACCACGCCGTCGATTTCCGGTGCATCTGCAAACGTCCGGCCAACGCCACCGTTGGGTCCCACTTCATCGAGCAGCACGCGCATCGTGGTGCCGACTTTCGATTGCAGGCGCTTTTTGGAAATACCTTCCTGCAGTTCCATAACGCGGCCACGGCGTTCTTCCCGGACCTCTTCGGGAACAGGATTGGCAAGCTCATTTGCCGTAGCGCCTTCTACCGGTGAATAGGCGAAACAACCGAGCCTGTCGATCTCGGCTTCCTTCAGGAAGTCGAGCAGGTACTGAAACTCTTCTTCCGTCTCGCCAGGGAATCCGGCAATGAAGGTGGAACGTATCGTCAGTTCGGGGCACATCTTGCGCCATGCCTGAATGCGGTCAAGGTTCTTTTCTCCATTGGCAGGACGCTTCATGCGTTTGAGCACATCCGGATGCGCATGTTGCAGCGGCACATCCAGATATGGCAGCACGCGACCTTCGGTCATCATCGGGATTACATCATCGACGTGCGGATAAGGATAGACATAATGCAGGCGCACCCATGCGCCATATTGCGCGGCCAGTTCGCCTAGCGCGCCCACCAGTTGCGTCATATGGGTACGTACCGGTTTGCCGTTCCAGAAACCGGTGCGGAACTTGACGTCCACGCCATAGGCGCTGGTGTCCTGCGAGATGACCAGCAATTCCTTCACGCCAGCCTTGAACAGGTTTTCGGCTTCGAGCATCACGTCGGCAATCGGGCGCGACACCAGGTCGCCACGCATCGACGGGATGATGCAGAAGCTGCAGCGATGGTTGCAGCCCTCGGAAATCTTGAGGTAAGCGTAATGTTTCGGGGTCAGTTTGACGCCTTGCGCCGGCACCAGGGAGGTGAAGGGATCGTGCGGCTTGGGCAGATGTTTGTGTACGGCGGCCATCACTTCGCCGACCGCATGCGGGCCGGTGACTTCGAGCACCTTGGGGTGCACACTCTGGATAATGTCGTTACCGGCAGCATCCTTCTTCGCGCCGAGGCAACCGGTCACGATGACCTTGCCGTTTTCATTGAGCGCTTCGCCGATGGCATCCAGCGATTCCTGCACCGCGGCGTCAATGAAGCCGCAGGTATTGACGATGACGAGGTCGGCGCCATCGTAAGACTTGGCGGTGTCATAACCTTCGGCGCGCAGCTGGGTCAGAATTTGTTCGGAGTCGACGAGCGCCTTGGGACAACCGAGCGAAACAAAGCCGACTTTGGGAGAGGTGGAAGCGTTGGACATGAAGAAAAAGGGCACAAAAGCGTAATCCGCTATTGTACCCCGTCAGGGATGGTTTCCCATTCGCGCAAATAAGCGCAACCCTTGTCTTTTCGTCATCGCTGCCCATCCTATATCTGTATGGGCAGCGTTGCCGGCTCTATTTCTTTGTATTGTCCGTCGGCGGGAACGGGAAAGTCCCAAACATGTTCTTCGTCTGGTTTTGCATCTGGTCCTGCATCTGCATGAACAGGTTCTTGCTCTGTTCGATGTAGTTGCTCATCATCCCCTGCATCATGGGACCCTGGACATTCATGAACTGGGTCCACATTTCCTGACTGAAAGGCTTGCCTTCGTAGAACCCTTTGGAGCTTTCGGCCAGCTTGTTCTGAATGTCGATAAAGGCCTGGATGTTCTTTTCAAGGTATGAGCCCATCATTCCCTGCATGGCATGGCCATAGTAGCGAATGATCTGCGACAGTGCGCCGCTGGAGAACATCGGTGTGCCGTTGGCTTCTTCTTCCAGAATGATCTGCAAAAGAATAGCGCGGGTCAGGTCTTCTTCGGTCTTGGCATCGACGACGGTGAATTCTTCGTTGTCGAGGACTAATTGCTTTACATCAGCGAGCGTGATGTAGGAACTGGTTTGTGTGTCATACAGACGGCGGTTCGGATACTTCTTGATCAAGCGCTCGGAAAGCTTTTTTGCACTATTCATCGAAAATTCCAGTTATTGCGTCGCAACGCGTCGATGCCGTTTTATCTGAAAAGCGAACAACCGTTCGCTCTGCTTACTTTTATTATAGTGCGAAAAAACAAAGATTTACGCAACTATTGTCAGAAGGTTACCCGGTTATTGCAATGCGTTTGTGAAAATTCCTGCCTTATGGCATTGCTCAATAGAGTTTCCGCTAATTAACTGTTTACCTCATTATGTATATTGTGCCAACTGCCTGTAGTTGCTGAAAGGACGGACCAGGGCCCGCCCCTGTCCAGTCGGTCAATGATCGGCTTTTACCTTTACATAACGGCCTGGCGCAGGCTCGATCTGTGTATATTTTGTATCACCGTATTTCTTCGGAGCAGGAACCTGTTTGCCACCGTGCTCCTTCAGGAATTCGGCCCATTCCGGCCACCAGCTTCCGGGCCGCTCCTGGGCGTCCGCCATCCATTCATCCGCGGAGTCCGCATTCACATCGTTGATCCAATGACTGCGCTTCTTTTTCGCCGGCGGATTGATGACGCCCGCGATATGCCCGGACGCGCCGAGCACAAAGCGATTGCGGTCGCGTTTTTTGGGGTTTAGCAGCTTGGTCGATTCGTAGGCCGACGTCCATGGCACGATATGGTCTTCGCGCGAACCGTAGATAAAGGTAGGTGCATCGATCTTCGTAAGGTCGATCGGCTCGCCAGCGACTTTTGTCTTTCCAGGTACCCGCAAATTGTTTTCGAGGTACAAATTGCGCAAGTACCAGCAAAACATCGGGCCAGGCAGGTTCGTGCTGTCGGCATTCCAGTAAAGCAGATCGAATGGTGGTGGTTCTTCACCCTTCAGGTAATTGGCCTTAACGTAATTCCAGACCAGGTCGTTCGGACGCAGGCTGGAAAACGCAGATGCGAAGTCACGCCCCGGCATCAGGCCGCCGTTTCCGATTGCCTTCTCGCGCATCGCCACCTGCGCCTCGTCCACAAAGACCTCGATCACGCCGGTATCCGAAAAGTCGAGGAACGTGGTCAGCAGAGTAAGGCTGGCAACCGGTTTTTCACCGCGTGCAAACAGTAGCGACAGCGCTGTCGACAGCAATGTGCCGCCGACGCAGAAACCCAGTGCATTGATCTGATCCTGACCGGAGATTTCCTGCACGACGTTGATGGCTTTGACGACGCCCTGCAAGATGTAGTCATCCCAGGTTGCATGTGCCAGCGATTTGTCCGGGTTGATCCACGAAACCAGGAAAACGGTATGGCCTTGCTCGACAGCGTAACGGACCAGTGAGTTTTCAGGCTGCAGATCAAGGATGTAATATTTGTTGATGCAAGGCGGCACCAGCAGTAATGGACGCTCGTACACTGATTTGGTCAGCGGCTTGTACTGGATCAGCTGGAAGAATTCATTCTCGAAGACGACTGCGCCTTCGCTAGTGGCCACGTTTCGACCGACCTCGAATGCGGATTCGTCAGTCTGCGAGATGCGGCCCTTCTGCATGTCTTCGAGCATATGGGCAATACCTTTGGTCAGGCTTTGCCCTTTCGTCTCGATGATTTTCTGCTGTGCTTCCGGGTTGGTCACCAGGAAGTTTGCCGGCGACATCGCATCGACCATTTGTTGCACTGCGAAACGAATCTTCTGCTTCGCGCGCGGCGCCGCTTCGACGGAGTCCGCAAGTGCCATCAGGAACCGCGCATTCAAGAGGTAGGCTGCCGCATTGAAGGCGAACATTGGGTTGGAATGCCACTCGGGTGAAGCAAAACGCCTGTCTCCGATTGCTGGTGCCTTTGCGTTCAGCATTTCCTGCCAGAGTGAAGTCATCTGCTGCATGTAATCGCTTTGCAGCTTGGACAGCGTTGACGGATCGATGGTCGCGCCGAATTCCTTTACTGTTGCGGTAATCGGCTTGGTATCGAGCGGCGCGGCTTGTGTCCAGGCCTTCCAGGCATTGGGATCGGAAAACTGGGCCATCCATGCCTGCGGGTCCATCTGAGGCGGGAACATATTATTCATGTCTGCATCTCTTTTTTCGCGTAAGGTTACGGTTTGATTGAACGCCTTAAACTGCTATGTATATCGTCGCCATCGCATGGATTTATGTTGTTCTGATGATGTCCATCACCGAACATTCGGTCGTCGCCGGTGTCATGACCTTCCTGCTCTATGGCGTTCTGCCCTTGTTAATCATTTTATACTTGATGGACGCCCCGCGGCGCAAGCGCAAGCGTGCGGCAGATGAAAAATTACTACGGGACGAAGAAATGAAGGCCCAGGCAAGTGTGCCATCGCAGATGGATGAAAAGGCCTAAATAAGTAGGGGTCTGCCTGATTAACGAAGTTTTATTTAAGTTGATTTAGGGCATCGTCAGCGTTTGCATTGCGCTGAACCTCTATTTAAGCCAGATCAGAGAGGCCATCCTGCCCGTAACTCCGTCCCGGCGATAAGAATAAAACCGGGCCGGGTCACTGACGGTGCACAAATCGCCGCCAAACACCTCGGTTACTCCCACGTTGGCAAGGCGCAGGCGAGCCAGCGCATAGATATCGGCGAGGTATTTGCCGGCCCTGCCTTCAATGACCCTGAATGCTGCGGCCGTTTTCGGGTCGGGAACGACGAATGCGTCAAAAACATCTTGTCCCACCTCGAATGCATCAGGCCCGATTGCCGGTCCAAGCCAAGCCGTCAGGGATCCCGCCCCTGCATCGCCCATACGGGCAACCGTCTTTTCAAGTATCCCGTTCGCCAACCCGCGCCAACCTGCATGAGCGGCACCCACTACGCGACCACCCAGATCGCACAAGAGCACCGGCAAGCAATCCGCTGTCTGAATGACGCAGACTATTCCGGGAGTGCTTGAAATGCAGGCATCCGCATTCGGTACGACCCCATGAAGGGTTGCTGCATCGACGACTGTCGTGCCGTGAACCTGAGACAACCATGCTGGGTCCGATGGCAACAACGTTCTCAGCAAGGCTCGGTTGCGATCGACCGCCTCTGGCAGGTCACCGACATGGGTACCAAGGTTGAGCCCTCCCCCGGCCTTGCCATCGTCATAAGGAGCCGCACTGACGCCGCCACAGCGGGTAGTGGATAGCGAGCCGATTCCTGCGGGCGCATTCCATTGCGGATGGATTGGTTGGAGTGAGGCCATCGAAGTCCTTTATCCGACGATAGAGCTGTCGATTCCGGCACGCATGAGAAGGCCGGCGAAATCCTCAGGCAAGACTGACTGCCACTCACAATCCTTGCCGGTCGCAGGATGGATCAGGCCAAGTCGGTACGCATGCAGCGCCTGGCGTGGAAATACCGGTGCCAGATGCGGTTTTCCGTACAGGGGGTCGCCAACCAGCGTAAAGCCGATCGATTGCATATGAACCCGGATCTGGTGGGTCCGGCCGGTTTCGAGTTGGCAGCGCACCAGGCTGACCGGACGGCCATCCAGTGTGCCAGTCGCAATCTTTTGGTAATGGGTGACTGCCGGCTTCGCGCTGGCATTGTCAGTGACCGCCATCTTGATGCGGTCACGCGGATGGCGTCCAATGGCCGCATCGATTTTTCCGCTGATTTGCGGCGAACCCCAGACCAGCGCCAGGTATTCTCGCTTGACGGTGCGCGCCTGCAGTTGCCTTACAAGGTCGGTTTGTGCCTGCAGGGTTTTCGCGACCACCATCAGACCACTGGTTTCCTTGTCGAGCCGATGTACGATGCCGGCGCGAGGAACACCCGAAATTGCCGGAAAATGATGCAGTAACCCATTGAGCAAAGTGCCGGACCAGTTACCGGCTGCAGGATGCACCACCAGTCCAGCCGGCTTGTCGATGATCATCAGCTCGGCATCCTCATGCAGGATCGAGAGCGACATGGCTTCGGGCGTGAATGCCGTGTCTTCGGGCGCTGCCTGGGGGTGAACCACGATGGTTTCGTCGCCCAGCGCCAGCGTCTTGCCTTTTGCGGGCTGACCGTCCACCGTGACGAAACCGTTGTCCATCCATTGTTGCAGACGGCTGCGGGAATACTCCGGCACCAGTTGAGACAACGCCTTGTCCAGGCGTACGCCGCAAAATTCCGGGGTCAGCTTTAATTCGATGGGCGCGACGTCAGGCGTGGCGCCCTCTTCATCATCGCCGTCATACAGTTCGTTTTCGGTCAGGTTTGAGGTCAAAATCAGAGGTTTCTGTGAGTATCGCTTCAAGGAGTCGCCATCGGCTATAATCGTGGCCTTGTCCAGCCGTGCTCCTGCAAACGTTATGTATAAAAGATTGTTGAAAATCGCCGCTATCGCTCTTGCACTATCCCTGTCAGGCTGCGGCCTGTTGCCGGACAAGGTGGACGAAACAAAGAATTGGTCGGCGTCGAGATTATACTCGGAGGCCCGGGACGAACTCAGCAGCGGTAATTATGAAAAGGCGATCCAGCACTTCGAAAAACTGGAATCGCGTTACCCGTTCGGAACCTATGCCCAGCAGGCGCAGATGGAAATCGCCTATGCGCACTACCGTCAGGGTGAACAGCCGGAAGCGCTGGCAGCGGTCGATCGTTTTATCAAGCTGCATCCAAATCATCCCAACGTCGATTATATGTATTACCTGCGCGGGCTGATCAACTTCAACGACCGTGTTGGTTTCCTCGACTTTTTGTCCAAGCAGGACCCAAGCGAACGCGACCCGAAGGCGGCACGCGATGCTTTCGATTCGTTCAAGCAGCTGGCGGAACGTTTTCCGAACAGCATCTACGCCAAGGACGCCATTTCACGCATGAAGTATCTGGTTAATGCCATGGCGCAGTATGAAGTGCATGTTGCCAAGTATTACTATCGCCGAGGCGCATACTTGGCTGCCGCAAACCGCGCGCAGGTTGCCGTAAGCGAATACCGTGACGCGCCAGCAGTTGAAGAGGCTCTGTACGTAATGGTCAAATCCTATGATGCGATGGACCTGCCGAAGTTGCGTGACGACGCCGACCGGGTACTCAGGGCAAACTTTCCGAACAGCGTCTACTTCAGCGGTGGCCCGACAAGCGACAAACCCTGGTGGCAGATCTGGTAATACGGACCTTCGCTATACCCGCAATAAAAAACCCCGCTGTGCGGGGTTTTTTGTTTGTCAGCAAAAATAGCGCGGGCACACCCGGGACTCCCCCATTTTGCAGATCAGGTGTCCATACGTCGCCGAAACACCCAGCTCTGCGCAGTTGAAACGGATTCATCGAAGGCATAGCCATCGACATTGAATCCCTTGAGTTTTTCAGGATGCGTCAGATTTTTTACTGCCGCATAGCGCGCCATCAATCCGCGCGCCCGCTTCGCAAAGAAGGAAATAACCTTATATTTGCCGTTTTTCCAGTCTTCGAATACCGGCGTAATAATCTCTGCATCAAGCAACTTTGGTTGCACTACCTTGAAATATTCTTCTGATGCGAGGTTGACCAGTACCTTTGCACGGTGGCCGGCGACCTGAGCATTCAGGGCTTCAGTGACAAGCTTGCCCCAGAAAGCATAAAGGTTACGGCCACGCGCATTGGCAAGGCTTGTTCCCATTTCAAGCCGGTAAGGCTGCATGAGATCCAGCGGTCGAAGAACGCCATATAAACCCGACAATATGCGCACATGCGCTTGTACATAATCCAACTGCTTCACAGTAAGCGAAGGCGCGTCGAGCCCTTCATATACGTCGCCATTAAACGCCAGCACCGCCTGCTTCGCGTTTTTACGGGTAAATTTGCGCGACCAGGAGGCATACCGGGTAACATTCAGCACTGCCAGCGCATCGGAGATGTCCATCAGCGACGATAGCTGCGCAGGCGACAGCGTCCGCAAGATCTCGATCAGCTCGGCCGAATGCGAAATGAAATCAGGCGTCGTATGAAGTTCGGTGGTCGGCGGGGTCTCATAGTCCAGCGTCTTGGCGGGCGAAATAACAATCAACATTGAAAAATCAGCACTTCAGTAGTGTTTCAAGGAAAAGAATTGCGGCAATGATACAGAAACGCATCGTCATCGACACAAACGTTTGCCTCGACCTGTTTGTCTTCCGCGACCCACGGTGGATCCCGCTCCTGAATGCGTTGCGCAGCGGTGAACTGGAAGCGGTTACCCGTGACGATTGCCGGACCGAATGGCTGATGGTTCTGCAATATCCCCATTTGCCACTGGACGAACAATCCCGTCCCGGCGCAATTTCTGCATTTGACGACCTGATTGCCTGTCTCCTCCCTCACGACATGCCAGGACGCAACGACGTACCCCTACCTGTCTGCACCGATCGCGACGACCAGAAATTTCTCGAACTGGCACGGGATTCATCCGCAGCCATCCTGATCACCAAGGACAAAGCGCTGCTCAAGCTGGCCAAACGAACGGCCAAGGCGGGAATGTTCCACATCATGACGCCGGAAAAATGGATAGCGTCATGGAGTTCTGCCCAGACAACACTTACTGTGCATGGTTAAAATGCTATTTTTGCATTCCGCCGAGTCTTTACCGCCTTTATCATGAATATGCCTACTTCCGTATCACTCGCTCCTGACGGCGCCACCGCCCCCGATGCCCATCTGCTGTCCTTGCAGTCCCGGCTGCCGAATGTCGGCACGACTATTTTTACCGTCATGTCCGCATTGGCAGCGGAAACAGGAGCCGTCAATCTTGGCCAGGGCTTCCCGGATTTCGACTGTGATCCGGCCCTCGTAGACGCCGTGACGGAGGCGATGAAGGGGGGATTCAACCAATATCCGCCGATGACCGGCGTTCCAGCCCTGCGTGAAGCGATCGCCGCAAAGATCGCCGCCATCTATGGACATCGCTACAATCTGGCGACCGAGATCACGGTTACCGCCGGCGCAACCCAGGCGCTGCTGACATCCATCCTGTGCACGGTCCATCCCGGCGATGAAGTGCTGATCATTGAACCGGTCTACGACAGTTATGTGCCCGCCATCGAGCTGGCCGGCGGCAAGCCTGTCCTGGTGCAGATGGAGGTTAGTGCGGAGGGATACACTATTCCCTGGCACAAAGTGGCTGCGGCCATCACACCACGTACCCGGCTGCTGATGATCAATTCCCCGCATAATCCGACTGGCTCGGTGATGCGCGAATCGGACATGCGCGCACTCGCCGATATCGTGCGTGATACCCGTATCCTCATCGTGTCGGATGAAGTCTACGAACACATGGTGTACGACGGCGCGCGTCATGAGTCGGTCTGCCGTTATCCCGATCTGGCCGCACGCTCGTTTGTGATTTCCAGTTTTGGAAAGACCTATCATGTCACCGGATGGAAAATCGGTTACGTGGCCGCCCCGGCCGCACTGTCGGCCGAGTTTCGCAAGGTCCATCAATTCAACGTGTTTACCGTCAACACGCCAGTCCAGCATGGCATCGCCCGCTATATGGCCAATCAGAGCGCCTATCTGGATCTCTCTGCGTTTTACCAGCGTAAGCGGGACCTGTTCCGTGACGGATTGCAGTCTTCGCGATTCAAGCTGCTTCCCTCTGACGGGACCTACTTCCAGTGTGTCGACTATTCGGCCATTTCCGACTTGCCCGAGGTTGAGTTTGCAAAATGGCTGACCAGTGAAATCGGTGTCGCCGCCATTCCGGTTTCGGCTTTTTATAACCAACCGAAGGATTCCGGCATCGTCCGCTTCTGTTTCGCGAAAAAGGACGAGACCCTGCGCACAGCGCTCGAAAAGCTTGCCAGCCTGTAAAAAAGGCCATAAGCTGGTTAAAAACATTCTCTGACATCAACCATGTCGACCTGTGGACCGGGCTCAGGCAACTGGGCCCGCGCTCACGCCCACGGGCGCTTATCCGCGCCTTGATAATCAACCTGTAGCCCTAGAACAAATGACGAAATCGCCGTAAATATATAACCCACTACAAGGCAGGGGTGCAGATGGATCAACGACAACTCAGTATGTCCGACATCGCCATTGGTGAACCGCTGCCTTGGGACGTATATGGCGAAGGAAGCAAACTCCTGCTGCGGCGCGGACATGTTATCCAGAACAGCCATCAGATCGAGGTGCTCCTGCAACGAGGTTTGTTTATCGATGCAACTGCCGCCGATCGCGCTACCCAGGCCAGAATGGAAGCCGCAAGGGAAGCACGCAAGGAAACGCCTTCGGCACTGCGCTTCATCAATCTGGCGACCAAGCGACTAGAGCGGCTACTGTATAACCTGGCCAATGAATCCGATGTGCAGCCCAAAATACTGGAAGTCGTCAAAGCGCTGCGCTTCGCGTCCGAGGTCAATCCGGATGTGGCACTTGCGACGATCCTGCTCAATCAGGATGCGGCCAGCTACGCGGTTCGCCATTGCATCGATACCGCCCTGCTGGCTTCGCTGATTGCGCGCGCGATGAACAAGTCAGCCGAAGAAATCCAGATCATCATGGCTGCCTCGCTCACGATGAATATCGGCATGCTGCGGCAGCATGACCAGCTCGAGATAAAGCAGGAACCGCTATCTGAAAAGGAATCGGCGCTGATCAAGGGACATGCCCTGGGCAGCGTGCATACATTAAGGGATGCGGGTGTGACACATGCGGACTGGCTCACCTATGTCCAGCTTCACCATGAAAACGATGATGGCAGCGGTTATCCTTATGGCAAAGGCGTGGCGGAAATTCCGCAGAATGCAAAGATCGTGGCATTCGCCGACCGTTATTGCGCTTCCATTGCCAACCGAAGTTATCGCAAGACCCTGCTGCCGAATGTGGCGCTGCGTGATGTTCTACTGGCCGGCGGCAAGCCGAGCGATCCCATGCTGGCCGCGTATTTCATCAAGGAGATCGGCACCTACCCACCGGGTGCAATGGTTCGGCTGCAAAATGGTGAAATCGGTGTGGTGACGCGCCGTGCAAAAGTCGCTGCGACGCCGGTAGTGCACAGCTTCATCGGGCCACGCGGCGTGCCTTTATCCTTCCCGATCCAGCGCGATACAAGCAAGGATCTTTTTGCGATTCGTGAACTGCTCTCGTCTCAGCATGCGTCCCTGCGTTTCAGCATGCAGCAGCTATGGGGCGACGAAGCTGCACTGTAAGCTGTGATCGTCAATCACGCCGCCGTTGCAGCGACGCACCCATTCCTAGGTTGGCGGCGCGGAATGATCTTTTCCGAAGTTCGCGCCGCCGACCTCATGCTTACATGTCGATTACTTACTGATGTTCTTCATCATCTCCACGTTCACCTTGCGGTCTGCATTGACGCGTTGTGCGGTTGGGCGTTCTCCAAGCATCTTGACGTAATCTCGTGTCGGCAGATCGGCCAGCACATCTTCGCCATAAATGATCTTCGACGCCATGCTTACCAGGGGCAGGTGCACCATCCCCGCGCAATCCGCCATGGTGAATTCCGATCCTGCGACATAAGGTGAAAACTTTGCCAGCTTCGCAAATCCTTTCACGTTGCGTTTGAGGAGCTTGAGTGTACGTTCCTTGATTTCGTCGGAGACCTTGCCGCCGAAAAAAGCCTCCGGATATAGCTCACGGGCCACCAACTCGAGATGCAGTTCCATGAAGGTGATGAGTTCACGCACCTTCGCCGCCTGATAAGGGTCAGCTGGAATCAGCGGCTTCTGTGGATACGCTTGTTCGATATAGTCCATCATGACCTGCGACTCGCACAAATGTCCATGATCGGTTTCGAAGAATGGCACTTTGCCCAGTGGCGAGCGAGCCAGCAGTTTCGGGGAACGATCGGTCCACACCAATTCTTCTTCGAAATCCACGCCCTTTTCAAGCAAGGCAAATTTCACTTTGTTGTAGTAGTTGCTCGCTGCGAAGCCGCATAATTTCAACACGCTGTCTCCTGATATCTGGATGTTTTTGGAGGGGAAAGCTTACCGTAGTCCTTCGTATCTGTCTTCACCCGACCCGTATTGCGGTACCGGATGACCGGTTTCACCCATTTCGGCAATAATAGAGACCGCAATCCCGATAAACAGAAATCACCCGATACAACCAGATCTATCCAGACCGCCCGGCGTCGCAGCGGGCTTTGATTCCGTTAAACAACCATCCTGACATGTCCGCCGAACTCCAAGCCTCTCGCCAAGACGCCACACTCATCCTGACAATTTCCAACCCCGGTGCAAGAAACGCCTTGCATCCCGACATGTATGCAGCGGCAATTGAAACCCTGTCCACCGCAGAACGTGACGATTCGATCCGCGCTGTGGTGCTGACCGGTGCTGACGACTTCTTCTGTGCGGGCGGCAACCTCAATCGACTGCTCGAAAACCGCAGCAAGGACAAGTCGGTACAGGCCGAGTCCATTGATAACCTGCATGGCTGGGTCGAAGCCATCCGGGATTGCCCCAAGCCGGTCATCGCGGCTGTCGAAAACACCGCGGCAGGGGCCGGCTTTTCGCTGGCACTGGCTTGCGACATGATCGTCGCCGGCGCCTCCGCCAAGTTTGTGATGGCCTATGTAAAGGTCGGCCTCACGCCGGATGGCGGCGCGAGTTGGTTCCTGTCCCAGGCGTTGCCTCGGCAGCTTGCGACCGAGATACTGATTGAAGGCAAACCGATCAGTGCCGAACGATTGCACCAGGTCGGTGTCGTTAATCGTGTCGTTCCCGATGGGAGCGTGCTCGACGCCGCGCTCGGTTGGGCAGATCAGCTGGCTCAGCTCTCACCGAACTCTGTCGAGCGCATCAAGTCCCTGACAAACGAGGCACAGCGTAATTCTCTGGACCAGCATTTTGAATCTGAAAAACGCAACTTCGTGGAAAGCCTGCATCATCGCGATGGCCTGGAAGGCATCACCGCGTTTCTTGAAAAAAGAAAGCCGCATTACAAATGACAGCACAACAGCGACGTCGCATCTACCTGATGCGCCATGGTAGCGTCACCTACTTCGATGACCAGGGAAAACCTTTCCTTCCCGAGATGGTGCCGCTCAATGAACTCGGCCGTGCACAGGCTAGCGCTGCGGGCAAAGTATTTGCGCAGGAAGACTTACGCTTTGATCGCGTGATCATCTCCGGTTTGCCGCGTACCGTGGAGACCGCCACGCGTGTGCTTGCCGAAACCGGACAACAAATCGAACTCGAACGCTGGCCGGAACTGGTGGAACTGCGCGGCGGGAAACTGTCGGCGATCCCCGATGAAAGTCTGAAGGAAGCGTTCGTTGGTGCCTTCGACGGCGTGGTGCCGGAAGACCGGCAATTCCTTGGCGGCGAATCGGTCGGTGAACTTATGGATCGGGTGCATCCCTGTATCGACCGCCTGCGCGAAGACAAATCCTGGGATACCGTGCTGCTGGTGCTGCATGGTGGCGTCAATCGCGCGATTCTTTCGTATGCCCTCACCAATCAGCGGATTTTCCTTGGAAATCTCGCCCAAACCGCCGGTTGCATCAATGCGATCGACGTCGGAGAGAACCATGCTGACTGGGTAGTGCGCGTGGTGAATTATTCGCCGATCTCTACCCTGCAGGGAGAATCCAGGCATACCACCATGGAGGTGTTACTGGAGCAATACCTGAAATCCCGTGGCAGCTAAGCCAGTGCACTGGAAAGGCGCACCAAATAACTTCCGAGACATTTGAAAATAGAATAGTACGATCGTACGCTTTTAGCGGTAGAATGTGGCGATAACACTTTCCAGCAGCTCGCAAAGGAGACAAGATGTTTGAAGAGTTCATGGGCACACGGCCAGTATCGGAACGTCAGAAGTTCGATGTCGGAGCCATGCAGGAATACATGCGCCAGAACGTGGAAGGCTTTTCCGGTGACCTGACGGTCGAGCAATTTAATGGCGGCCAGTCCAATCCCACCTTCAAGCTGAGCGCCGGCGGCAAACGCTATGTCCTGCGCACCAAACCCGGCCCGGCGGCCAAACTTCTCGCTTCGGCCCATGCCATCGACCGCGAATTCCGCGTGATGAACGCGCTGAACAAGGCCGGCTTCCCCGCCGCAAAGCAGTATGCCCTGTGTCTCGATGAGTCCGTCATCGGCCGCGCCTTCTACATCATGGATTTCGTGGATGGCCGTGTGCTCTGGGACCAGTCACTGCCGGGCATGAGCAACGATGAGCGCGCAGCGATCTACGACGAAATGAACCGTGTCATCTCCCAATTGCATACCGTTGACTACGCGGCCATCGGCCTTGCCGACTATGGCAAGCCGGGTAACTATTTCGCCCGTCAGATCGATCGCTGGACCAAGCAGTACAAAGCGTCCGAGACCGAAAAAATCGAGGCGATGGACAAGCTGATCGAGTGGCTGCCCAACAATATTCCGCCTGGTGACGACACCAGCATCGTGCATGGCGACTACCGTCTCGACAACATGATTTTCCATCCGACCGAGCCACGCGTGTTGGCCGTGCTGGACTGGGAATTGTCGACATTGGGTCATCCGCTTGCAGATTTTTCTTACCACTGCATGAGCTGGCATATCCCGCAAGGCCAGTTCCGCGGTATCGGTGGGCTGGACCTCAAGTCGCTTGGTATTCCCAGCGAGGAAGAATACATCGCCAAGTATTGCGAGCGTACCGGCAAAACGATCCGCAAGGAAGATTTCAATTTCTACCTGGCATACAACATGTTCCGGATGGCCGGCATTCTGCAAGGCATCATGAAGCGTTACGTGGACGGCACCGCCTCCAGCGAACAGGCATTGAAATCCGGTAAATCGGCACGTCCGATGGCGGAAATGGGCTGGGCCTATGCGTCCGGCCAGCACAACTGATTTCAACGAGACCAGCGACAACAACGAGTGTAAACACAGGGACTAACCCGAGGAGACATGATGGAATTCGAGTATTCAGATCGTTGCAAGCAACTGCAGGAAAAGCTGCTGAAGTTCATGGATGAACATATTTATCCGAACGAAAAAGCTTTTGATGAAGAAGTCGACCGTAATGGCCGTGAAAAAGGCAATCGCTGGATCCCCACCCAGCTGATCGAGGACCTCAAGCCCAAGGCCCGCGCCGCCGGTCTGTGGAATCTGTTCTTGCCCAAGTCCACCCGCGCACCGGAAGGCCTGTCGAACCTCGACTATGCGCCGCTGTGCGAAATCATGGGTCGCGTGTCCTGGGCGCCGGAGGTATTCAACTGCGCCGCACCGGATACCGGCAACATGGAAACGATCGAGCGCTACGGCACCGAAGAGCACAAGAAGCAATGGCTGGAGCCGCTGCTGCGCGGCGAGATCCGCTCGGCCTTCGCGATGACCGAGCCTGCGGTTGCTTCATCCGACGCGACCAATATCGCGACGCGTATCGAGCGCGACGGCGACGAGTATGTAATTAACGGCCACAAGTGGTGGATCTCGGGTGCCGGCGACCCGCGCTGCAAGATCTTCATCCTGATGGGCAAGACCGATCCAGACGCGCCACGTCACTCCCAGCAGTCGATGATCCTGGTGCCGCGCGATGCCAAGGGCGTCACCATCAAGCGTCCCCTGCCCGTTTTTGGCTATGACGATGCGCCGCACGGTCACTGCGAAATCCTGTTTGAAAATGTCCGTGTCCCCGCGTCCAACATCCTGCTGGGCGAAGGCCGTGGTTTCGAGATCGCACAGGGCCGCCTTGGCCCAGGCCGTATCCACCACTGCATGCGCGCCATCGGCGTCGCGGAACGTGCGCTGGAATATATGTGCAAGCGACTGAATGACCGCGTTGCTTTCGGCCGCAAGGTGTCGGAGCAAAGCATCTGGCATGAACGCATTGCCGAATCACGCATCATGATCGACACGGCACGTCTGCTGACGCTCAAGGCTGCTTACATGATGGACACCGTAGGCAACAAGCATGCGAAGGCCGAGATCGCGATGATCAAGGTGCTCGCGCCAAACGTCACGCAGCAAGTGCTCGACTGGGCGATCCAGGCGCACGGCGCAGGTGGCGTGTGCGACGACTTCCCGCTCGCCGGCCAGTGGGCAGGCAACCGTACGCTGCGTATCGCGGACGGCCCGGATGAAGTGCACCGCAATTCCATCGCCAAGCTGGAACTGGCGAAGCACATGGCGGTTCCTTCCCGCGACCTCGAACTGCCGATCACACGTTCGTAAGCGGTTTTCAGCTATACCGCAATGCCCTGCAAGGACTGTCATTTCGCTGCATAATCAAGCAGCGTTTGACAGTCCTATAACAATCTGCAGGAGCATAAATGATCGACGTCTACTCGACAGCTACGCCTAACGGTCACAAAGTCCACATCATGCTGGAAGAATGCGGCCTACCCTACCGCGTTCATCACATCAATATTGGCGAAGGCGACCAGTTCAAGCCTGAATTCCTCGCCATTTCGCCGAACAACAAGATTCCCGCCATCGTCGATGCGGATGGCCCGGACGGCAAGCCCATGTCCCTGTTCGAATCTGGCGCAATCCTGGTTTACCTTGCCAGCAAGGTAGGAAAGTTTCTTGGCAATACCGATCGCGAGAAATTCACGACCCTGCAATGGCTGATGTTCCAGATGGGCGGCGTCGGTCCCATGCTGGGGCAAGCGCATCACTTCCGCATTTACGCCCCTGAGCAGATCGAGTATGCGGTGAACCGCTACAGCAATGAGGCGAGGCGGCTTTACGGTGTCATCGACAAACAGGTCGCAAAGGAAGGATACCTGGCGGGGGACGAGTTCACCATCGCCGACATTGCGACTTTCCCGTGGCTGCGCTCATGGAAAAACCAGGGAATCGACTGGGACGACTATCCGAATGCAAAACGCTGGTTTGATGAAATTAGCGAGCGTCCGGCAGTCAAGCGGGGCGTGGAAGTGCTTGCGAATCTGCGCAAGCCGCTGGTGGACGATAAGTCCAGGGAAATGCTGTTCGGATCGACCCAGTATCAAAAGCGTTAGCCGAACCGGGAACAGATAACAGGCGATAACGAGAGGCGATGCACGCTGGTCGGCCGGTGACGGCCACCGCCTGCATCACCTCTGGATGGGTAAAACCTTACCAGTAACGACGAGAAATCGACTCTGCGATGCAGACGGGCTTGTCCCCGCCTTCGCGCTCGATGGTCACGGTCCAGATGTTCTGTACGCCACCTTCGAACTCTTCGACTTCCTTGAGCACGATACGTCCACGTACGCGGCTGCCGCTCGGCACTGGTGCCGGAAAGCGGACCTTGTTCAGGCCATAGTTGACGCCCATTTTCCCGGCCGGGAAAGAAATGGCGCTCTCGACGATCATCGGCAACAAGGATAGTGTGAGGAAGCCGTGCGCGATCGTGGTGCCGAAAGGAGACTCCTTGCGGCAACGTTCTTCATCGAGGTGAATCCACTGATAATCGCCCGTCGCTTCCGCAAACTTCTTGATGCGTTCCTGTGAAACATCGAACCATCCCGTGACGGCGACTTCCTGTCCGAGCAGGCTCTTCAATTCTTCTACCGATGCAATTTCACGCATGCTGTCTCCGTTATTGTATTTTGTGATCGGGGTAAAGGTCGGTCTGTGCCATGCTCAGGCACAGCGGGCATATTGCCGGCTTATTGCGGACGACGTCCGTACATCCCCATGCCCTTGACTGTCACCACCAGTTCGCCATGCTGATTGACAGCACGCCACTCGGTCTTGACGACGCCACGGTCAGGCTTGCTGGTCGAAGGACGTACTTCCAGCACTGTCGTAGAAACCTTGAGGGTGTCGCCGGGGCGGACTGGCTTGATCCAGCGGACTTCATCGACACCTGGCGAACCCATGCTGGCTACGTCGCGCAGGAATCCATCGACCATCATCCGCATCATCATGCTGCAGGTATGCCAGCCGCTCGCAATGATGCTGCCATAGATTGATTTCTCGGCAGCCTCCTTGTTCACATGAAAAGGCTGGGGATCGAACTTGGTCGCAAAGTCGAGGATTTCTTCTTCGGTGACCGTTCGCGTTCCAACATCGATGGTCTGGCCTTCATGAAAATCTTCAAAATACCATTTGTATTGCGCCATTTCGATCCCGCTCCTTTTGTTGTCTTTCGGCTGTTTACCTGACGATTACGCTGCGTTCCTGAAATCAGGCTGGGAAGCGAAGCGAGCCAGATGATGGTCTGTATCGCCCAGCGTGAGTTCGATCATCGTCAGGCGCTTGAAGTGATGTGCCGCCGGCAGCTCGTCGGTAACACCCATGCCACCGTGCAGCTGCACGGCCTGCTGTCCGACAAACTTCAATGCCTGACCGACGCGTGCTTTGGCTGCGGAGATAGTGCGGCGGCGTTCCTGCACGTCGCCCGACTCGGCCTTCACTGCTGCCAGTGTCGCCATCGAACGCGCCTGCTCCGTCTGCATGAACATGTCAGCCATACGGTGTTGCAGCGCCTGGAATTTGCCGATCGGCACGCCGAACTGCTGGCGTGTCTTCAGGTATTCCAACGTGGCACCATTCAGCGCATCCATCGCGCCGACTGCTTCCGCGCACAGCAATGCCCGGCCATAGTCGGCTGCCGCGTCGAGAATATCCCAACCCGCGCCTGCCTTGCCCAGCAATGCCGAAGCAGGAACATGCACATTGGCGAAAACGATATCGGCAGCGCGCTGGCCGTCGATAGTACGGTAATCGCGGCGCGTGACGCCGCCTGCATCCGCAGCAACCAGGAACAACGAAATGCCATCGGTGTCGCGCTGACCGCCGCCGGACCGTGCAGACACGATCAGCTTATCGGCCTGTCCGCCATGAATCACAACTGTTTTCGTGCCGTTCAGGATGTAGCCGTCGCCATCCGCCTTGGCGGTGGTGGTGATGTCGAACAGGTCGTGACGCGCCTGCTTTTCGCCAAGCGCGGCGGCCAGTTTCAGTTCGCCACCGGCAATTTGTTCCAGCAGTGCTTCCTGGCCACCGGCCAGCTTCAGAAATTGTGCGCCCAGTGCGGTTGCAAAGTAAGGCTCGACGACGAGGCCGCGACCCAATTCCTGCATCACGACCAACATGTCGACCGCGGAACCGTTGAAGCCGCCCTGCTCTTCCGGCACTGGCAAGGCAGTCATGCCCAGCTCGACAAGCGTGCCCCATGCCTGGTCGGATACGCCTTGCTCGGAATGAACGATTTTCTTGCGATGCTCGAAGGTGTAATCCTTGTCGATGAAGCGGCGCAGTGCATCCTTGAATTGTTGCTGCTCTGGTGTGTAATTAAAGTCCATGTCCGCCTCACAGTCCCAGGATCATCTGGGTGATGATGTTTTTCTGAATCTCGTTCGAACCACCGTAAATCGATGTCTTGCGGTAGTTGAAGTAGTACGGTGCCAGCGGAGCCGCGTCGTCGTCCTGAGTGATCGCGTGCTCGTGCTCGCCTTCGAGATAGGCGCGGTCGAACGGCAAGGCATACGGACCGACGGCTTCCACCATCAACTCTGTCAGCGCCTGCTGCACTTCGGTACCCTTGACCTTCAGCATCGACGCTTCCGGTCCCGGGCCGCGCTTGGAGCTTTCCTGCGACAGGACGCGCAGCACGGTCATTTCAAGGGCCATGATTTCGATTTCGAGGCTGGCGACCTTGGCGGCAAACATCGGATCGTCGAGCAAGGGCTTGCCGTTCTTCATTTCCTTGGTAGCGAGACGCTTGAGGAACATCATTTCGCGCTTGGCGCGGCCGACGGCGGCGATGTTGGTGCGCTCATGTCCCAGCAGATATTTTGCGTAGGTCCAGCCCTTGTTTTCTTCACCGATGAGGTTCTCGACAGGTACCTTTACGTTGTCGAAGAAGACTTCATTCACTTCATGGTCTTCATCGAGCATGATGATCGGACGAACCGTGATGCCGGGCGTGTGCATATTGATCAGCAGGAAGGAGATGCCTTCCTGTTTGCGCGCTGCCGGATCAGTACGCACCAGGCAGAAAATCATGTCTGCGTGCTGTGCGAGAGTGGTCCAGGTCTTCTGGCCGTTGACGATGTAGTGATCGCCCTGGCGCTCGGCGCGTGTCTTCAGCGACGCGAGATCGGAGCCGGAGCCGGGTTCCGAATAACCCTGGCACCACCAGTCTTCGCAGTCCAGGATACGGGGGAGGTAATAGCTTTTCTGCGCTTCGTTACCGAAGGCCATGATGACAGGCGCCACCATGTTGACGCCGAACGGGAGAATCGGCGGCGTACCATAGGCGGCGCACTCTTCTTCCCAGATATGGCGTTGCACGGGACTCCAGCCAGTGCCGCCATACTGGGTTGGCCAGCCTGTGCCCACCCAACCCTGCTTGGCAACGATCTTGTGCCAGCGGACAAAGTCTTCCTTCGAAAGGCGTTTGTGATTAAGGACTTTTTGCTGCAGATCTTTTGGCAGGTTCGCATCCAGGAAGGCGCGAACGGTATCACGGAAGGCCAAATCCTCCGCTGTGTAATTCAAATCCATGCTGTCTCCTTGTAGTCCCGGCTAAAAAGCACGACCGTTCTAAAACGATTATACAGCGGAATTTCCGAGCGTGTCGAAATAATATGCGGCGCAATGCAGCATGCGGTGTTGATATTTCTGGGTGGCCGGGTATTGTGTTACGCCCGTACGATAGGCGATAAGGCTGGCGCAGGACGCACTGTTTATGAAGCTTACTTAGTGAACAGATTCCTTGGGCGGAACAGGCAGCGGGAGCGGCAGCACTTCAATACCCTCTTCGCTCAGTTCCTGGAATTCCTCAACTGTGGCAACCCCGCGAATTGCGCGCTCGGTCGTTTCCTTGTAATGGATGCGACGGGCCTCTTCCGCAAATTGCGTACCGACGTCTTCCGTGTTCTCGACGACTTTGCGAATAAGTTCGACCAGCTTCACTTGCAGCGCGGGGTCTTCCAGAACTTGCGAGTCCGAATTCGACAAGTTCAGTCGCGGTGCCGATGGCATCCGGCTGATTGCGTGGCTGTCGCAGAGTGGGCAAGCGATAAGGGATTTGTCCGCCTGTGCGTGGAAATCCTGTTCCGAAGAAAACCATCCTTCGAAACGATGACCTGATTCACAGCAGAGGTTATAGACTTTCATGAATACGCAAGAATTGAATTAGCCACAGTCGACTATGATCTATGCCTGGTTGATTGCTGCATAAATCGTCAGCAGACTGCCGGCCCGGAAGGTAAACTACCTCTCGCAATATTCTACCGTCTTCTTTTCGAGAGCGTCTAAGTGGCAGCAATGCGCTGGGAGGCGCGCTCAGGCCTTCAATCCTTGAATTCAAATTTCTGCTGGGCGCTGCTCAATATACCGGGAAGTTGTTGAGCCAGAAGAATCGCCTTGGCACGGCGGCGCGCGTTTTGATTATCCAGCACGCCAGTAAGTCGCTTTACACTCGCCTTGATTTCAACAACTTGTTCTGCTTTGGCTAGCCTTACCAGGTTACGCAGGCTCTCTCGATAAAGATGCCGCTCACGAGCGCCCGCCTGCTCACCCAAAGTCGCAGAAATCAAGCTCTCAATGACTTCGTCCGAATCAAACTTTTTCTTCATGGCTCCGTGCTTGCGAGTGGGTTGAAAGAAAATCCAACTCTGCAATTTTGACAACTTTTCCGTGAGGAATGCTTGATTTTTCTCAAACGACAAGCTTTTGGGAAACTGTTGCAACAAGAAAAAAATGCCCGCACGGCTGGCAAAGCTGTGCGGGCAAACTTCTTGGGAGGCTTAAGGAGCCAATTTCATGGTAGATCGGCTATTTTTTGCCGATTTGCGTTTCCGCAATGAAGCGCTGCACCCTCAAGACAAACCTCAAACCAGGGTAATGCCAGTCCCTGTTCTGCTGAAATGACGTAGGCGAGCGCTATTGAGGCATTGCGCTGCTTGCAATTTGGCTATCCCTCGAATGTGCTGTCGATATCCTTGTACGGAGGCGAAACAACTACGATCCTTCGGCCAGCAGCGACTTTGACTGCAGATCTGCGTGGTAGGAAGAGCGCACCATGGGACCGGACGCAACGTGGGTAAATCCCATTTTTTCCCCAATCTCTTTCAACGCTGCGAATTCCTCGGGAGGGACATAACGCTGAACTGGCAAGTGATGAATACTCGGTTGCAGATATTGTCCGAGTGTAAGCATGCGAACCTCATGCTCTCTCAAGTCTCTCATTACCTCCTCGACTTCTTCAAGCGTCTCCCCCAATCCAAGCATCAGTCCCGACTTGGTTGGAACAGTCGGATGCTGTTCCGCAAAATGCTGCAGCAGCCGTAGTGAACCTAGATAATCTGCTCCGGGGCGTGCCTGCCGATACAGGCGTGGCACCGTTTCGAGATTGTGGTTGAACACATCGGCCGGCGCCTTGCCAAGTATTTGGAGCGCCACATCCACGCGACCGCGGAAATCCGGCGTCAGCACTTCAATCACAATACCCGGATTGTGGATGCGGGTCTGTTCAATGCACTCGACAAAATGCCCTGCGCCGCCATCGCGCAGGTCGTCACGGTCGACCGATGTGATCACGACATATTTCAGGGTCATAGCCTGAATGGTGCGTGCCAGGTTGAGAGGCTCTTCCGGATCGAGCGGGTTTGGCCTGCCGTGTCCGACGTCGCAGAACGGACAGCGGCGCGTGCAGATGTCCCCCATGATCATGAATGTCGCGGTGCCACCTTTGAAGCACTCGCCAAGATTCGGGCAGTTGGCTTCCTCGCATACTGTGTGAAGCTTGTTTTCCCGCAGGATGGCCTTAAGGCGCTGCACTTCGCGCGTGCCGGTGAACTCGGCACGAATCCATTTCGGTTTGCGCAGGATCTGTGCCGGCTCCGTCGGTACGATCTTGATGGGAATGCGCGCCATCTTTTCCGCGCCGCGCATTTTTTCACCCGCCTGGACCGGCTTCAACGCATTCATCACAGGTTTCTCCGTCGCCTTGGAGTCGCTCATTGTCTTGCCTCAACCACGATAATAACGCTGGGGGGTGAACGGCGTCTTTGCCACTTCAACTGCGACCGGCTTGCCGCGCACAATCGCATTCAGCGGGGTTCCCGGTGATGCCAAAGACGACTCGATATAACCCATCGCGACCGGAGCGCCAACCGTCGGGCCGAAACCGCCGCTGGTGACCTTGCCGACAATGCGGTTGTTATCATCTGCCAGTTCGGCGCCTTCACGCACTGGCATGCGATCCTTGACCAGCAACCCGACTCGCTTGCGCTGTACGCCTTCCGCAAGCTGCCGCAAAATGATGTCCGCCCCGGGATAGCCGCCGGGTCTTGCGCCATCCGCGCGGCGTGCTTTTGACAGTGCCCATCCCAGACTCGCTTCAACTGGCGTGGTTGTAACATCCATGTCGTGCCCATAGAGGCACAGCCCTGCCTCTAGTCGCAGCGAGTCACGGGCTCCGAGTCCAATCGGGGCGACTTCGGGTTGGCTGAGCAGGAGACGTGCAACGTCTTCGACCTTGTCGTTCGGTACCGAAATCTCAAAGCCATCTTCACCGGTATAGCCGGAACGGCTGATAAAACATTCAGCGCCGGCCAGTGTCACCGTGCCGGTATTCATGAAAATCATTGCGGCAGTTTGCGGAGCGAGTCGCTCCATGACCGCTGCGGTTGCCGGTCCTTGTAGTGCCAGTAAAGCCCGGTTGTCAAGCACAGTGATATCGCAGCGATCGGCAAGGTGCTTGCGGAGATGAGCGATATCCTGCTCCTTGCACGCCGCATTGACGACGACGAACAGATGGTCGCCACCATTCGATACCATGATGTCGTCCAGTATGCCACCCTGCTCGTTGGTGAACATGGCATAGCGTTGCATGCCGACTGGCAGGCCGACAATATCTACGGGCACCAGGGATTCCAGCGCTGCGGCCGCATCCGCACCACCAAGACGCACCTGGCCCATGTGCGACACATCAAAAAGTCCTGCCTGCATCCGTGTATGCGCATGCTCCTTCAAAACACCTGTCGGATACTGGACCGGCATTTCATAGCCGGCGAAGGGAACCATTTTCGCGCCAAGTTCCAAATGCAGATTGTAGAGCGGCGTGCGTGCCATAGGCTTCGTTGTGGTGTCCATGGGTTGTCTTCCTTATGATTGATCTGCCCTGCTCAACATTCAATGACGTTGACCGCGAGTCCGCCGCGCGCGGTCTCCTTGTATTTGATTTTCATGTCGGCGCCGGTTTCGCGCATCGTCTTGATGACATTGTCGAGGGAAACGAAATGGTGTCCATTTCCACGCAGCGCCATGCGCGCCGCATTGATGGCCTTGATGGAGCCCATGGCATTGCGCTCGATGCAGGGCACTTGCACCAGTCCGCCGATCGGATCGCAGGTAAGACCAAGGTTGTGTTCCATGCCGATTTCGGCCGCATTCTCGACTTGTTCGATGCTCCCGCCCATGGCTTCGGCAAGCGCACCGGCCGCCATGGAACAGGCCACGCCGACCTCACCCTGGCATCCGACTTCCGCTCCAGAGATAGATGCGTTTTCCTTGTAAAGGATGCCAATGGCGCCGGCAGTCAGGAGAAAGCGAATGACGCCATCGTCATTGGCCCCCGGGATAAAGCGATGGTAATAATGCAGTACAGCGGGCACGATGCCGGCGGCGCCATTGGTCGGTGCCGTCACGACTCTCCCACCCGCCGCATTCTCTTCGTTGACTGCAAGCGCGTACAAGTTTACCCAATCCAGCGTGGTGAGTGGATCGCGCAAGCTGACTTCGGGCTGGCTCGAAAGGCTCCGGTACAGTTCGGCGGCACGTCGCTGGACTTTCAGAGGACCGGGCATGGTCCCTTCCCGTTCGCAACCACGCTTCACGCAATCCTGCATGACCTGCCAGATACGGAGCAAGCCTTCGCGTGTCTCCTGCTCGGAGCGCCAGGCTTTTTCATTTTCCAGCATCAACTGGCTGACCGATAGCTTGTTCTCGCGGCACATAGCAAGCAGTTCATCACCGCTGTGGAACGGAAAGCGCAGCTCGGTGTTGTCAGGAACAATACGGTCGGTCCCTGCGGCATCTTCGTTAATGACAAAGCCGCCGCCGACCGAATAAAAGACTTTGGCCGCTAACTCGGCACCTGTGCTGTCATAAGCAGTAAAGCGCATACCATTGGGGTGGAATGGCAGGGACTGGCGGCGGTACATCAAAAGATGTTCCCTTTCGTTGAAAGCGATTTCCCGTTCGCCCAGCAGCCGGATTTTTCCGGTATGCCGTATCGACGCCAGCATCGCATCAGTCTGATCGGTATCGACCAGATCGGGCGCATGTCCCTCCAGGCCCAACAGGACTGCCTTATCGCTGCCGTGTCCCTTCCCTGTCGCACCGAGCGAACCGTACAGTTCAGCTTTGACAGAGGCGATTGATGCTAGCTGACCGTCTTCCTTCAGTTTGGTGACAAACTGCAATGCGGCGCGCATAGGCCCGACGGTATGCGAACTGGACGGCCCGATACCTATCTTGAACAACTCAAATACACTGATTGCCATTTTGCCGCGTTTCCTTTCAATGGTGCAGCATCGCGCCGCACCACCGGTTGTTGGCAAGCGCCTGCAAACGATTATTCGTAGTCCGACATGGGCGGACAGGCACAGACCAGATTACGATCCCCGTAGACATTGTCGACCCGTCCAACCGGTGGCCAGTATTTCGCCCTGCGCAGCGATGCAACCGGGAATACAGCCTGTTCACGCGAATAGTTCCGTTCCCATTCACCGGCGATGTCCATCGCGGTATGTGGTGCGTGGCGAAGCACACTGTCCTCTGCCGTAATCTCTCCATTTTCGATGGCGCGAATTTCGTTGCGAATCGCAATCATTGCCTCGCAAAAGCGATCCAGTTCATCCTTTGATTCGCTTTCCGTCGGTTCGATCATCAAGGTTCCGGCTACAGGGAAGGACATGGTCGGCGCGTGGAAACCAAAGTCCATGAGACGCTTGGCGACATCATCCACAGTGATGCCCGTGTCCTTGAGTGGCCGCAGGTCGACGATGCATTCGTGCGCGACGATGCCGTTTTCGCCTGCATAGAGAATCGGATAATGCGATGCAAGGCGCTTGGCAATGTAGTTTGCATTCAGAATGGCAACCTGGCTTGCCTCCTTGAGACCTTGGCGGCCCATTAGTTTGATATAGGTCCAGCTGATCGGAAGGATGCTCGCACTTCCCCATGGTGCCGCACAGACTGGGCCGACGTGGTTCTCCAGCATCGCATGCCCAGGGATGAATGGCGCGAGATGCGACTTGACACCGATGGGGCCGACACCCGGACCGCCGCCACCGTGCGGAATGCAGAAGGTCTTGTGCAGGTTGAGGTGCGAGACGTCACCGCCAAACTTGCCTGGTGCACAGAGTCCGACCATTGCGTTCATGTTGGCGCCGTCGATGTAGACCTGACCGCCATGCGCATGCACGATGTCGCAGATTTCACCCACCGCTTCTTCAAACACACCGTGGGTCGAGGGATAGGTAATCATGATCGCCGCAAGGTCCGTCGCATGTTTTTCCGCCTTCGACTTCAGGTCGGTCACCTCCACATTCCCGCGCTCATCGCATTGCACGACCACCACTTGCATGCCCGCCATATGCGCGGTTGCCGGATTGGTGCCGTGCGCAGAACTCGGAATGAGGCAAACATTGCGATGACCTTCACCGCGGCTCTTATGGTAGGCACGAATCGCCAGCAAACCTGCATATTCCCCTTGGGAACCGGCATTGGGTTGCAATGACACAGCGTCATATCCAGTGCATGCAACCAGCATTTCTTCAAGCTCTCTGATGAGATGCTGATATCCCTCCGCCTGGTCAAGCGGAGCAAAGGGATGTAATCCACCGAATTCCGGCCAAGTCACCGGAATCATTTCAGTGGTCGCGTTGAGCTTCATGGTGCACGAGCCCAGCGGAATCATGGTGCGATCCAGCGCCAAGTCCTTATCGCTCAGCGCCCGCAGGTAACGCAGCATCTGCGTTTCGGAGTGATGGCTGTTAAATACCGGATGCGTCAGATATGGGCTACGCCTTACCAGCTCCGCAGGAATATAGTCGGCGGCTTCGGCTTCGGCGGCCTGGAACGATGGTATGGATTTGCCGTCCGCAAAAACCTCCCACAATATTTCCACGTCTGCGGGAGTTGTTGTTTCATCGAAGGAAACGCCAACAGTTTCATTGTCAACGACACGCAGGTTGATCGAACGGTTGTGTGCGGCAGCGTGTACGTCGGCCGTGCGGGCACCTGTGTGTACTGTCAGTGTGTCGAAGAATGCCGAGGTGCGGACGTTGATATCCAGCGTACGCAAGCCGTGTGCGAACGCAGCCGCCAAACGGTGCACGCGCTGGGCGATCGTTTGCAAGCCCTGTGGACCATGATAGACCGCGTACATGCTTGCAATATTGGCGAGTAATACCTGCGCAGTACAAACATTGCTGGTTGCCTTCTCACGGCGAATATGCTGCTCTCGCGTCTGCAAGGCAAGCCGGTATGCCTTATCGCCGTGGCTGTCAATCGACACGCCGACGACACGTCCTGGCATCAGGCGCTTGTTGGCATCGCGTGTGGCAAAGTATGCGGCATGCGGACCGCCGTAACCGAGTGGTACACCAAAACGCTGCGCCGAGCCGATGGCGACATCGGCACCAAATTCTCCAGGTGGTTTCAGAAGCGTCAATGCCAGCAAATCGGCGGCAACGACCACCAGCGCGTTTTTGGCATGTGCCTTCGCAACAGTCTCCGCATAATCATGGACTTCGCCGTTCAGTGCAGGATACTGCAGGAGTACGCCAAAGCAATCGACCTGTTCGAGGGCAGTTTGAGGATCGCCAACCACTACTTCGACACCAATTGGTTCGGCACGGGTACGTACAACGTCAATGGTTTGCGGAAAGCAGTCCTGCGATACGAAGAAGATCTTGCTCTTGCTTTTGGAAACGCGCTGGCAAAAGGTCATTGCCTCTGCAGCAGCAGTCGCCTCGTCCAGCAGTGACGCGTTGGCGATTTCAAGACCGGTCAGATCCGAGATCATGGTCTGAAAATTGATCAGTGCTTCGAGGCGCCCTTGTGATATTTCAGGCTGATAAGGGGTATAGGCCGTGTACCAGGCGGGGTTTTCCAGCAGGTTGCGCAGGATAACGTTTGGCGTATGGGTGTTGTAGTAACCCATTCCGATATAGGACTTGTAAACCTTGTTGCGTGCCGCAATCTTGCGGAGTTCGTCCAGCACTTCAGGCTCACTCCGCGCGTCGTCCAGATTGAGTGCCTGATTCGTCAGGATGGTGCCGGGAACAACTTTTTTGATGAAAGCATCCATGGACTCGAAACCGAGTTCGGCAAGCATGTCGTTCTGGTCGGCCTGCGCCGGTCCGATATGCCTGTCGATGAAATCTGAGTGCTGCTGCAATGTTTCAAACGCAGCGCGTTTCTGAGTCATGGTTACCTCTCAAAGCTTAAATAAAATAGTTGACGGCAAGTGACGACATCGGGCCAGTGGGGCTTGTCGGCCTACCATGCATATTGAAGTGGGCGCTGTCCCCTTTGACAACGCGATGAAGGCAAATCAGCCCAGGCTTTCGATATACGACTTGTATCCGGCTTCATCCATTAGCTCGTCAAGTGCCGTAGTGTCACCCGCCTTGAATTTAAAAAACCAGCCCTCGCCCATCGGATCTTCATTGACTTTGCCTGGTTCATCGCCAAGCGTCTCATTGACTGCCGTCACCATACCTGTGATCGGCATCAGGATTTCGCCGGCGGTCTTCACCGATTCGATTACCGCAGCTTCTTCACCTTTGGTGAATTCCTTATCCACTTCCGGGAGTTGCACATACACAAGGTCGCCGAGGTGGTCTTGTGCGTAGTCGGTAATGCCCACCGTCACAACACCGTCGTCTTCAACGCGCAACCACTCGTGTTCCTGTGTATAGAAGGTCTTTGCCATTTGCTTATCTCCGGAAAAATATGAGGAAGTGATCTAATGAAACGCTGCAAGATCGATGCGTGCTGCCTTTCAAGCTCGGCGCGTGCGATAAGGCGCTGAAATCGCTTGTTTTTGAGCCGCGTCCGAGTCTTGACGTTCTTGATTCTAAGGAAATTTTAGAGGGTTCTATGTTTTTATTGTATTCAATCAGGTGGATTAAACATTTAATTTTTTAAAAAGATCGAGGTTAACGTTTTCGAAATATAAAGCATTGAGCCCAGGTTTTTTATTTTTAGAAGTCGAACGACAATTAGTATCGGCCATGCTGGCTAAGCTGCCAAATAGTAAAAAGCAGGTTATTTTTGGTCCGCATAACTGATAGCAAGAAATGTTGATTTTGCGTGCAGAAGGTCTTTGCCGTTCCCCCTTTACTTGCCAATATAGCTGTCCGGTCAACAGACCTGCTACGTTGTCGGGAAGGAATGAAGTGCATCGACGGCGGTGGCCACTCGATGGTTTAAGTAGGAAGTGGAGATTAAAACTTCGGAGCACCAAGTGTCTTTGCACACTTGGTCAAGGAGAATGATTGGTGCCGAGACCGGAATCACATTCCGCCCGCAAAGCGGCATAAATGCTATTTACTGCGGATCACAAGCGCAAAAATACCAACAAAAATACCAACAAAGCTCAAGCGGCCAGTATCGCGCCAGGGCGATCAACATCGAAGGCAATGCCAAAATGCAATGTCGGGGGATTTTCATCGCTGCCGTTTGGGCGCTTCGGCAGCCGATCCTTGAAAAGCGAAAGCTGTTCCGCAAGTTCCATTGCTATCGCTCTCTCCTATCGGCAGGTTCGCCAACGCCATCAACGTCCGCATGCAACTTCCGCCGCAGGGCGGCGTATCCGTCCACCCCAAGGCTTGCGGTCAACTCGGCCTTCATTTCCTCGGGGCTTTTCCGCGGCCACCCTTCATGCAGCGGGACCATCTCGACGATCTGATATTGGCCCGGCTTGCCAAAACCGCGATCAAGGAGTTCGCGGGCGGACGCCAGAATGATGGCCGGATTGGTACTGGACCTCATCAGGGCGGCAATGCTGGCCACCGCCTCCGGGCCGAGATTCATTGCCAGCTCGCGGATCTGCTCGGTCAATTTGTTCGGCGTACCCTTCTTCCGTCCTCCGGTTTTCGGACGCTTCGGCTTAAATGGTTCCATGCTGCGCCTTTCTATCCCGGTCTAAAGTAGATTCGCTGGTGGCATGGACCTCAATGTTTTTCTGCAGACGGCGCAAGTACGCCCTCAAGAAAAACTCGGAGCCGGCACTCGAAGGGCGGGCGTGCCTGGTGACGGTCTCATATACCTCGCCACCACGTGGCAGTTCGATGGCGCAAGCGCGCAGGAATTGCTCCGCTGCGCGCGCTCCCTCGATGGACTGCTTGACGTTTTCAAAGTCAGTTTTCATCGAGGCGCTTTCAGATCGTGGAAGCCGTGCGAAGGGCAACATCGGCAGCAGTTCGGATCTCATCGACTGGAGCCCGATCAACCGGCGCATGGGAAGCGAAGAATGCAGTGCGATATTCGTCTGCACGCTCACGAGTTAGGAAAGTAACGCTTGCCGGCGCATTGACGATCGCGGCAACGGCAGCACCATCGCCACGGGCAACGGCCTTCTTCAAATAATCGAGGCGCCCCGACTCATCCAGGCTCCGGTAGACCTGACGAATCTCGGCAGCGTATTCGTCCGGAACCAGGTTCGCTTGCCGGATCTGCTGAGCATCAAGCGCCTTGCTCTCGGCATCGACCAGGGCATTAATCCTGACGTGGACCTTTTGAATTGCGTCCATCAACCGCGTGCGAGCAGCCTCGACAACGAGCGAATTGGCCTTCTCGGACTTCATTTCATCCGGGTTTTTGCGGTGGTGCTCGACCGCCTCGGCCAGCATCTTGATTTCTTGCAGATGACTGGAGGCCTGCTTGCCTGCTTCGGTGCCGGGCAATCGTGCAATCAACGATTCGAGTGTTTTGATTTGCGGGTTCATGCAACCTCCCCAAGCCGCTTGGCGGCAAACTGCTCGACCGCAGCTTTCGGGAAGTACAAGGGACCGCTCGGACTCGGGATGCGCTGCCCTTGCGGGAAGCTGCCATGTTTGCGCCAACGGTAAATGGTTGCGGCGGATGCCTGGCAGAGTGCGCAGGCCTCGGTAAGGTCGATCCGGTCTTTTGGATGTGCGGATAGCATGAAACTGCTCCTAAAAAGGCGCAGCAGGCGACCGCACGGAAAGCACACAAGGCGCTACCGATTTGGTATGATCGAGCTTCCTCACCAAGGAATATCGACTGCCTGCTTGCTAGGTTGTCGCGACAAAGAGCCCGCCGGCAAGCGGGCTTTGGTCGTTTACGGCTCCAAACATCGAGGCCGCGCTTTGCACTGCAATGAATGACGTAGCAATGCATCGGCAATCATACCGATTCAACTGTGCTATGCGGCGATTTTTGTAGACTTTTTGAATTGCAGATCACTTCGTTTGCAATCTGACACATTTTCTCCGTACAGTCAGCGCCAAAAATGTCTTTGCGGAATGATGGAGGCAATCATGAAATACGAGCGTTTTGAGTGGAGCAGTCCCTATATCCGCTGCGGCCAGCGGTTTGGTCTCGAAATATTTGGTGAAGCCGATATTTTCTGTTTCGATGCAGAGGCCATTGCCAAGTACGCCATTGAAAGAATCCGAAAGACGCACCCGTCCCTCGCCCTGGAGCTTGAGGCAAAGGTTTTCATCGAGCGCGTAGCCCGGAAAGACTAACCCGCAGAACGCAGGGGATGATGAGCTCGGCGGGACGCTGAGAAAAGGAAAAACCGAGACCCCATAAAATAAATATAGAGATGGTAATTCTAGAGAGGTGTACACGTGGTGTACCAGACAAACCTCGAAAATCAGTGATTTAGGTTCACCTGCCGTACCTAAACGGGTGTATTCCTTATCCGTCTGGTACACGTGGCGTACCTAAATGGGGCTTTTCCTGAACTGTCGGTACACGTGGCGTACTCGATGATTTATTTTTGGCAGGCTTGTCAGAGTCGCGCCAGCGATCGAGCGGCCCTGCGGTGGGTTGTACATCGAGCTTTCCGGCGCACTCGTCGATCGCCAGCCAGCCCAAGGCATACAGGCTACACTCGTGAAGTGACCCTTGCCTGGTCTGCACAATTAAACCCGACGCGACCAGCTCTTTCAATGCCTTGTACAGGGTTGCCTTCGAACGCCAGCCGCGCGCCCGCATCACCTTTTCAAACGCCACACATGCATCACCGTTCTTTCCCATGCTCCATTGGCTCGCAATATCCAACAGCAGCTTTGACGCATAAGGAGACAGTGACGCAAGTGCCGGACTGCGCAACACATCGAGTCGGAACGGCAGGAATGCACCATTGCCTCGCGCCTGCTTCGCTGTTTTCAACGCTTTATCACGCGAACGGCTCATTGAATCTGTTCCGCCGTACTATTACGCAACGACTGCAGAAATCCGGGCAACGCGGCTTTGCGTTCGTTATAGCTGCGCCCGCGCGCAATCCAAATCGCATTGCGAGCTTCCAGGGCCTCAAGTGTCGAAAGATCCGCAAGTGAAAGATGGTCACGATCGACTGCCTCGAACTTGCCGAACATGACCCAATTTAACAGACGCGCTTCATTGGCATAATGATGCGATTGAGTCGATTTGCCATCGTCAGCACGCGTCTCATGCAGGGCATCAGACATGATGCGATACGAGGCGGCCAACTGCTTCCGTTGCGCCTGCCAGCTTGATGAGCCGGCATTCAACACTGATCGCATCGCCAGAAAAGCGTCAACCAATCGGACCTGGCCGAGTCGGGATTTTTTGCCGCCGATGAATGGCATCGCAATCAGTGCTCCCCGCTCGCTCAATTCAATGGCACGCCGGGCTTCGCCTTTTATATCACGATATTTAACCGCCTTGAATTCAAGGTGGTTCAGCGTTCCGTCCGCAATTAGAGAATCGAGCGATTGCAATACGTTGTCATGCCTGCGGCCGAATTCGTCTGCGATTATTAGAGAATTGGTGATGGGCTGACCTTGCCGGAGGTGTACAAGAGAGGTGGCGTGCTCGGAGAGATTGATCATTGCTTGCCCCCTTCTGCACGCTGGGCAATGAAGACTTCAATCTCTGCTGCATCCCATACGGTAACCGAAGCTCCAAGTTTGAATGGCTTCGGGAAGTTTCCTTCGCGCACCCAACGCCAGATAGTTGCGGGACTTACCGGCAATGTACCTTTCTTTGCTGGCGTGGTCGCCAGTTCATCCATCCGAATAACTCGCTTTGACATTTGACACCCCGTGAGAATACGCCGTAGCGCAATGGGGGTAATGTCCTATTTTCTGTGGATGCTAAGAAGCCGCCTTGCCGGCGAAAGTGAATGTATGCGGGCAAGATGGCTAGGGTGCCGGTAGCGTGGACTATCTGCTTGCAAGAGTTACGGTTTGCCGGCAGACCGAAGTTTTTTCCATTCACCAATCCATGAGCGGGCAGTACGAAAGGTAACAGGCACCTCTTTTCCTGCAATCGCCTCTGCGGCACTGTCCATGCTTTTATGGCGGGCCATGTTCTCGTCGCACCACGCAAAAACATCAGATTTCATCTTTCGGTTTTCTGTATGCCTTGCGTCAGCTCCTAACTTTGCCAATTTCGATGAGCCATTTTCCATTTCTCGGCCGGAAATAATTCCTTGCAAAATTCCGAGCCATTGATTGGCTTCACAAGCGTATGACCACGCCACTGCACTTCCTTTTTCCGCTTTCAATGCTTGCACAGCGAACGCACATGCAACTTGCATCGTTGAAATTTGAACGATGGCGGCCTTAAACCCTGGAATGAACGGTTCCCCATCCCAATCTGTAAGGTCTTCAGTTTTTTTAAGTTCTTTTAATTGCGCTTCACCACTTGTGGCATCGTCCTTCCACATTGTTCTAAAAATAAAGTCCCAAAAATCCAACTTATCGTCAAAGCTCCACATCTCCCAGATGCTAACTAGTTCACTAATAACTAAGCCAGCCTCCGTTATCGGCGTCCGCATCTCAATCGGCGTACGTGGCAGGTAATCTTCTTCCATTGCATTCCCTAAATGCTTCCCTGAAAAATAAGGTGCCAGTCCAGCCCGTCAGGGAACGGGTTTTCGGGGATCAGCCTAGGACTAGCAAAAGCTAGTTTAGTCAATATCCGCATGTAGCGGCACGATGTCAGCACCCTTGCGCAACTTGTCCAGATAATTAGCCCAACGCTGCATCATTTCCCGGCGTGCAGGTAAATGTGCCGTACGGTTGTAAGCCCGCCCGTTCGGATCTTTCACCGCATGTGCAAGTTGATGCTCGATCAAATCGATACGCTCGCCTAGCAGTTCATCCATTATTGTTCGAGCCATCGCCCGGAAGCCGTGCGCCGTCATCACTTCCTTGGCATATCCCATGCTGCGTAACGCGGCGTTTAAAGTGTTTTCACTCAGGCACCGTTCACGCGTCCGGACGCTGGGAAAGACATACTTGCCTTGGCCGGTGAGCGACTGGATGCCGCGCAAAATTTCTACCGCTTGCGTCGACAGCGGCACGATATGGTCGACACCCATTTTCATCTTGCGTCCGGGAATACGCCACTCTGCCGCATCCAAGTCAATCTCCGCCCATTCCGCGCCACGTAGTTCACCTGGACGCACGAAGACCAAAGGCGTGAGCTTTAGTGCTGCTACTGCGTAGGGATGTCCGCGGTAAGCATGAATAGAGCGCATCAGATCGCCCACTTGCTTAGGGTCTGTAATCGCTGCGTAATTGGTTCGAGGGACTGCTGCTAATGCTCCGCGCAAATCGGCGGTCACATCACGTTCTGCGGAACCGGTGGCGACGGCAAAGCGAAACACCTGACCGCAAATCTGTTTTACTCGATGCGCTGAATCAATTGCACCACGAGCTTCCATTGTTCGTACCGTTAAAAGCACATCACGCGGCCCGATGGTGCAAATAGGTTTGCTACCGATGAAAGGGAAAACATCCTTTTCCAGCCACGTCGTCACTTTTCCGTGTGTGCTGGCTTCGCGGTTCGCCTCCGTCTTTCTCAACCATTCTCGCGCTACGGCTTCGAAGGTTTGTGCTGCTGCCAGCGTCTTGGTCCGCTTTTCGTCGCGCTTGGCTTGACTAGGATCGACACCTTCGGCCAACTGTGTACGGGCCTTGTCGCGTCGCTGTCGAGCCTTGGCGAGCGATACGTCGGGATACACGCCTAATGCTAATGTCTTTTGCTTGCCAGCAAAGCGGTAATTCATTCGCCAATACTTTCCGGCCGCCTTTACGAGCAAATATAGGCCGTGTCCATCGGAATGTTTGTCGCCAGCCGATGCGCCACTGTGCTTGACTCGCCGAAGAAAAGTGTCTGTCAGCGCCATTTCACCCCCGTGTTGGTATCTCAATTACGGGATTTTGAAAGTACCAACAAAAACGCCATTAATTTGCTGGTATCTCATGGTAGTGCATGATATGGAGTAAGACAATAAAAAACCCGCAACACCAGGGGGCGTGCGGGTTTTGAGATTTGAAGAGGCTGGATGATACGGAGGTTTGGTGCCCGAGACCGGAATCGAACCGGTACGCCCCCTCTCGGGTAAGCGGCGGATTTTAAGTCCGCTGTGTCTACCAATTTCACCACTCGGGCACAAGACAGCCGTAATCCGCTGCACATGTAAAAAAAGCGCACGTAGCGCTTTTTGGGAAAGACCAGACCAACCGGCTGGAATGGCTTTCGAAGCCTTGGCGCGTCTTACAAATCAAAGGGATATTTACTATCCCTTCAATGCACCATCCGCCTTAATTTGCACATCAAAAGCAGGTCGAATTGTAGCATGACGACATGTTGTTGACGAAGCCCCAATCAATTCTTCAGAGCGGAATTCTTTAAGTTGGAGCGATGCGAGGCGAGTTTGTCCTGGTTTGAACAGGATTTTCTTGCCCCGAGTGCGAGACGATCTAAGTTTCCTAGGAAACATACTACGCCAAATATAAATTACAAGAATGTGTAATTTTTTTAGTATAACTGCCTTGTTTTGTTTGACTCCTAGGCGCATCGCTTCGGCTGATCACTGAAAGGCTAATCTCCGAGGATTGCGTATTTGGTATGAAAAATGCAACAGAGAGATGGTCCGATAGGGACATTTCCGTTTCAATCAATGGGACTAAGCCGTTTGATACCAACGCCCGCATACTAAAGAGGAAATCCAATGAACATCCTGAAACTCGTTCTTCCCCTATTCTTATCGCTGTTCATTGCCGCATGTGCTCCGACGCAAACTTCTCGTTCCACTGGAGAGACATTGGACGACGCTGCCATTACTGCACGCGTAAAGACGGAGATCGCAAAAACGGCAGGGGTTGGCGAAGCCGCAATGATCAACATTGATACTTATCGGGGTGTGGTATCACTCGCTGGTTTCGTTGATTCCGAACAGCAACGAGCCAATGCAGCAAAAGCTGCGATGGGTGTGCCTGGAGTCAGCCGAGTTGTCAATAATCTCGAACTCAAAAAGCGGCAATGATCAGTTTGCCACGCCAGGACACGACCTTGTAACAGCGACACGATGGAAACAATGGCAAGGCGATGTAAAACGATTGGGGGCACGATTCGCACGATAAGGCTGTTGCAAACACATCAGGACGTACGGCATGGGCGCTGGTTCCTGCTCACAGGTCTAGTGATGCCTGCGGCGTGTCTGGTCACATAGTCTCTTGAGTTCGACGCGATCATCGATATTCGGAGACCTGACCACGAGGGCCGTGACTTTTCGCTGGTAATGCCGAGAATTTGCGGGGTGTGGCGATATAAGCTTTGATCCCTCGCCCGTCGACGCCTTGGCATTGGTGTTTGCCTTGCTCGGGTGGCGTCTTGGTCTATTTCATTTGTCACGTCATCAATTCAATCGCAGCCAGCGTTTTCGGACTTGAGTGAACACGATATGAGCGATCCATGCATAACGTGTTCATTGTTTCGTGACTAGCGCTAGAAAGACAATAAGGATAACTACCTTAGTCAAGTCCGCTACTGTGCGATAAGGCAATCTATCCGCGATTCAACGGGCTGGCGTTGTGGCGAGACGCTGCTTGGCTGCCTCGGCCAATGCCTGTGCCTTAAGAAGTAATTTTTCCACGTTGGCCGATGTGGTTGTCTTTAACGCTGCATTTGCAGCGTCCGCCAGTTTTGTCTCCGCGATGATGAGCTCTTCCAGCATGGTTGCCTGCGCATCGCCTGAAAAGAATTCTTTTACCGCGCTTAATACTTCTACTGCCGCCTCGCGGTCGGGATCAGGCATTTTCGGGAGGTCATCCATACGTCGCAGTTCTTCAGCGATTTCGAGTGCGAGTTCATTATGGCGTTCGGCCAGTGATTTGAACTCTTCACCAAGCACAATATCATTGGACCGTTTGGCACTGCTTGCGAAACGGTCCGCTGCTTCGATACAGAGTTCTTCGACCTCGTTCAAGGCGGCCTGCGCATCGTTTCTGAGCAACATATTGCCCTCCTCATGAAATCTCCACAGTGATAAGCGCACAGAATAGTACGCAACAAACCACTATTCGCTTTCTGAATTTTCTTTTGTCGGCAGCAATGCTTGCAAACCTTTGGTGAGTTCACGCATTAATCTTCGCGAAACTATGCCATGGCGTTAGGAAGCGAGGCGCGATACACCGTCGGTTCACAGTCAAGGACAGAGCAACCATGCCGCTTAATATCCGTCTGAGAGACGTCAAGCCTTCAGCATTCGCAATTCATCAATGCACTGTTTTTTGACAAGTCTGTGGATTAGATTGTTCGCGGTGGACTGACGAATTGCGATCTTTTCGGCGTCGTCACCAAGGTACACGCCGGAAGGAAATTCCTTCATGTCACTATTCAGTATATGCATTTGAGGAGGTTGCGGAGATTGCGTAGGTGATGAGCCGTATGGGGCAACAAGACAGCCTCACCATTTGCTGCTACGCCGCCCTCGCACGGTCACACCATACGAAGGCTTACAGACGCTGCGCAACTACGAATCATGCATGTCTGCCATACAGCAGTAAAAAAGCTGGTGAAGATTACTGCGTTTTTACACAAAGGTATATGTAGGGAGATATGGGAAGCGCGAGGAGCTGAAAACCCTCTTCTCATTACGGATGCCCGAAATAAAAATGGGTTAGCTATCAATAGCTAACCCATTAAATATTTGGAGGCGGGGGTCGGGATCGAACCGGCGTAAACGGCTTTGCAGGCCGCTGCATAACCACTTTGCTACCCCGCCATGGAGTGATATTTTAACTATAAAACTCAATCGACGCTTTTTAGATCAGACTGTTGACATCGAAGCAGTCTGACGCGCCTGAAGACAAATTAATTGCCCTCTTCAAAAACTGGAGCGGGAAAAGAGTCTCGAACTCTCGACCTCAACCTTGGCAAGGTTGCGCTCTACCAACTGAGCTATTCCCGCATATGCTGCATGGCTTACTTCATCAGGAAAATCGGAACATCGACATCCTGTGAAATAAAAAAGGAAGCTAAGTCAGCTTCCTTTCGGATTCTGGAGCGGGAGAAGAGTCTCGAACTCTCGACCTCAACCTTGGCAAGGTTGCGCTCTACCAACTGAGCTACTCCCGCGTTCACAACAGACACGCATTATAGAGGATTAAGGATGTTTGTCAACCCTTGGCAATTGGTACAAAGGCATCAAACTCTGTCATATAGCCATCGTCACAGACTGGCTCAACTGCATCGATTATCACTCGTAGTACGCCGCAAATTTGCCTTTCAAGAGTCAGTACAGCATGGGTTCACATCTATTCTCGGCTGCGGTCAAGACTGGCCCAGTCTGGATATTCAACCTGCCTTTTCCTTGATCAACGGCCAAGCCTTACGCAGATAATAGAACATTGACCATACCGTAAGCGCAGCCGCGATCAGTAACAGCCACGCGCCCAGCACGCGCGTATCAATGACGCCAAACAGCATGTCGCTGAACAACAGCATGGGAATTGCCACCATCTGTGCCATAGTCTTGATCTTTCCCAGCGAACTGACGGCTACAGATTTGGATGCGCCCAGTTGGGCCATCCATTCGCGCAAAGCGGAAATGGCGATCTCACGACCAATGATGATGAAGGCCACAACCGCATTGACACGATCAAACTCAACCAATACCAGTAAGGCACCGGCGACCATCAATTTGTCGGCGACCGGATCGAGAAACGCACCAAAGGCAGAGGTTTCATTCCAGCGGCGCGCAAGAAAGCCATCGAACCAGTCTGTGATTGCGGCCACAATAAAGATTGCCGTCGAGGCGACTCCCTTTGCGTAGGGAGTGAGCCAGTCATCTGGCAAATAAAATACACCCACGACAAGGGGAATGAGCGCAACGCGCAACCAGGTAAGTAGAATCGGAATGTTGAGTGGCATAGTCGGCGCCTGTAATTTACCGCGATTATCGCGTGGAACTTGCGTTGACTGCAATGAATTACCGACTGGAATCCGACACAGCTCTAATGCAATTGCTTGTAGATCTCTTCGGCAAGCTGTCGGGAGATGCCGTCAACGGAAGCAAGATCCTCTATGCTCGCGTCTGCTACGCCGCGCAAACCGCCAAACCGCGCCAACAATTTCTGACGGCGTTTGGCACCGATGCCTTCAATTTCTTCAAGACGAGACGTCTGTCGTGCCTTCGCACGCTTGGCGCGCATACCCGTGATGGCAAAGCGGTGCGCCTCATCGCGAATCTGTGCAATAAGCATGAGCGCTGCGGACTCTTTGCCCAACTCCTGTGGCGTCCGCTCGTCGGCAAACACCAGTGTTTCGAGTCCGACCTTGCGGCCTTCGCCTTTCGCCACGCCAACGATGAGGCTGATGTCGAGGCCGAGCTCGCTGAATACCTGGCGAGCCATTTCTACCTGCCCCTTGCCACCGTCAATCAAAACAACATCTGGCATGATGCCGTCTCCGTTGGCCACTTTCTCGTAACGGCGCATCAGGACCTGACGCATCGCTGCATAGTCGTCACCGGGCGTGATATCGTGAATGTTATAGCGACGGTATTCGCCATTTTGCATCGCATGATGATGAAATACCACGCAAGATGCCTGGGTAGCCTCGCCTTGGGTATGGCTGATATCAAAGCATTCGATGCGCAAGGTTTCAATGTCAGTGTCGTCGAGACCAAGCACTTCGACGAGCGCTCGCGTTCGTGCCTGTTGTGACCCTTGTTCGGACAAGAGGCGTGCAAGTGCAATTTCAGCGCCCTTTTGTGCCATTTCAAGCCATTGGCGACGCTGCCCCTGCGGTTGGAAGACCAGGGAGATCCGATGACCGCATTGCTCCATGAGCGCCATCATGAGCGCCGGCTCATCCAGTTCCACGTTCAGGATGAGTACCGAAGGAATGAAGGTATCAATGTAATGCTGCACGAGGAATGCCTTCACTACCTCGATCTCTACCGAACCCTCTGCGGTCGCAATCGCGTCGTCCACATGCGTCGGAAAGTAGGCTCGATCGCCGAGATGACGACCTCCGCGGACCATGGCCAGATTGACACAGGCGCGCCCACCCTGAACCACAACCGCGATAATATCGATATCGGCGTCACCAACAGTTTCCATCGTTTGTTGATGAAGCACGCGAGACAATGCAGTGATCTGATTACGCACTGCCGCAGCTTGCTCAAACTTGAGTTCTTCAGCGAAGCCGTGCATCTTTTTTTCGAGGGTTTCCAGGACTTCCTTTTGGCGGCCGCGCAGAAACTTCGCCGCATTTTCGACGTCGAGCGCGTAGTCTTCCTTACTGATTGCGTTGACGCAGGGACCGCTACAGCGCTGAATCTGGTGTAACAGGCAGGGACGCGTACGGTTGGCAAATACCGTGTCCTCGCATGTCCTGATCTGGAACACCTTCTGCAGGATCTGCATGGATTCCTTGACGGCCCAGGCGCTGGGAAACGGGCCGAAGTACTGGTTCTTTTTATCAACCGAGCCGCGGTAATAAGCCATTCGCGGTGTTTCCTGCGCGGTGATTTTCAGATAAGGATAGGACTTGTCGTCTCGGAAAAGAATGTTAAAGCGAGGCTGAAGCGTCTTGATCAGGTTATTTTCAAGTAGCAAGGCCTCTGCTTCGCTCCGCGTGACCGTCGTTTCAAGACGGGCTATACGCTCGACCATCATGGCGGTGCGCGGACTGGCAAGATTCTTTTGAAAATAACTCGACACACGTTTCTTGAGGTCGCGCGCCTTCCCTACGTACAGCAGCTTGTCATCGGCATCGAAATACCGATAGACACCAGGCAGGTGCGGCAGCTTGGCGACTGTCTCTAGGACGACCGCCCGCGGATCAGGTACTGGAATGTCGGACATCGGTAAAACTCTTTCTTAATCACCCACCAGCGACTGTGCGGTTTGCCTTGCCGAACGATACCGAGGGTCCTGCTGCAACGTCTCCCAATCCACGGCCCTGCCCTGCGGTACAAGCGAGGCAATGCGAGCGGACGAGACCGAGCTGGCTGCGCCGGATCCAGGCTTGAGCCCGTTGAGCAACTGATCGGCCTTGTCCGGCGAATTACAAATCAGGACCATATCGCAGCCTGCATCCAACGCAGCCGTCGCACCGTCGACGACCGAGCCGGCGACGCTCGCGCCTTCCATACTGAGGTCATCACTAAAAATGACTCCCTGGAAACCAAACTGTTCCCGCAACATCGTCAGCCATTTTTTTGAGAAACCAGCCGGGTGTTTGTCGACCTTGGGAAAGATGACGTGAGCAGGCATGACAGCGGTCAGGCTCATCCCTATCCAGTCATATGGGGCAGCGTCATCAGTGAGGATTTCTTGCAGACTGCGCTCGTCCACGGGAATATCAACATGCGAATCGGCCTTGACGAAGCCATGTCCCGGAAAGTGCTTGCCGCAGTTTGCCATGCCTGCCAGCGCCAATCCATGGTTGAGGCTTTTTGCGAGTGCGGTGACTACACGAGGGTCACGGTGGAACGAGCGGTCGCCAATGACACCGGACTCGCCATAGTCGAGGTCAAGCACTGGCGTGAAAGAAAGATCTATTCCGCAGGCACGCAGCTCGGCCGCGAGGACGAAACCGACATCTGTCGCCGCGCGCATCGCTTCAAGCACATTCGTGTCCCACAGTTCCCCTAGTTTTCTCATGGCGGGCAGGCGTGTAAAGCCGTCCGTTCTGAAACGCTGAACACGTCCGCCTTCATGGTCGACCGAGATCAAGACGCCAGGACGAGCCGCATGAATTGCTTTCGTAAGCGCGGTCAGCTGCCGGCGGTTTTCATAATTCCGGGCGAACAGAATTACGCCGCCGGTCAATGGATGCTGGATACGGCGAATGTCCTCATCTGTCAGAGTCTTGCCGACTACATCCAGCATGACTGGCCCAAGTCCGCCGTTTGCTCCCTTTACACTCATGTCTTCTCCACAATGACAAAGGCGACTGCGTATTCTGCCTCATCGGTAAGCGACACCTGCGCAGTCAATCCATTCGTTTCCATAAATTCTTTCAACGCACCACTTAGTACTGCGACAGGCTTGCCGCTTGGCGCGTTCAGCGTCTGCATCGAGCGCCAGGTCATGGGCATATGCATACCGAGGCCGATCGCCTTGGAAAACGCTTCTTTCGCAGCAAAACGCGTTGCAAGAAATCGTATGCCCCTGGCTTCTACCTTGTCTTTTCTGCGCCGATATTTTTCCAATTCTTCTGCCCCGAGAATCTTAGAGGCAAAACGTTCACCATGCCGTTGCAGAGCAGCTTCTATCCTGGAAATTTGGATAATATCGGTTCCGATGCCGTAGATCATTTCTTGTGAATACCAAGACGTGCTGCAGTCATGATTGCCTTCATTTCCTTGATGGCGTTCTGCCAGCCGACAAAGATGGATTGGGCAACAATCGCGTGACCGATATTGAGTTCTGCAATTTCAGCGATCGCTGCGATTGCCTGTACGTTGGTGTAGTGAAGGCCATGTCCGGCATTCACCTTCAGCCCGTAACGCATGCCCTCCAGGACGGCCCGCTGGACCCGCTCCAGTTCATGCTGGATTTCAGTGTCGACCGTCGCCTCCGCATAGCGTCCGGTATGGATTTCGATCACTGGCGCTCCGCATTCGGATGCCGCTTTGATTTGTGTCGCGTCAGGATCGATGAAGAGGCTGACCCGGATTCCTTCGCGCTGCAATTGGCGAACGGCCGCCTGGACATCATTAAAGTACTTGACGACATCAAGGCCACCTTCCGTCGTCACCTCGTTGCGTCGCTCCGGAACGAGACAAACATCATGGGGTTTGATGCGGCAAGCGAAGTCCAGCATTTCAGAGGTCACTGCGGACTCAAGATTCATACGCGTACGAAGTTGCGGAAGGATCGCTTCGACGTCGGCGTCGCGAATATGCCTACGATCTTCGCGCAGGTGCAAGGTAATGCAGTCGGCACCGGCTTCTTCTGCCAGCAGGGCTGCCTGAACCGGGTCTGGATAAACGGTTCCACGCGCATTTCGAACGGTTGCGACATGGTCAATATTGACACCGAGGTCAATGACGGGTGTATGGGGATGTAAGAGGCTCATGGCGAAGGCAGGGGCTAAAGTTGCATCAAATCTAACAGAATTTGCCGCGTATTGAGCGGCGTACCGCCTAGATGATGCGACAGCAAGAAGCGCATCAGGAATTTGCTTTGCAACTGCGTCGTTGCATTGGAATAGTCCTCGCCTTCCATGTCGATCAGGGTCTTGCCTGAAACACGAGGAAAGGTATCCGCAGGAAGCGCATGGCGAGGACCACGCTCCGGATCGACGACGTACATTTCGTCAGGACTAACCGGCTCACCTGACTGTGCATCAATACTCAATCTGCCGCCAACTCCGGTTTCCTTCAATAGGGCCCGCTCAAATTTACGGAGCACAATCGGTGGTGGCTCATCGTGGGCAAGCTGGTTCAGGGTCGAGACATAGTGATCGAACAACATCGGATGCGGATCATCGCGGGCAAGCAGTTTGACAAGTAGCTCATTGAGATAAAAGCCACAAAGCAATGCTGATTTCTCCAAGGGCAAGAGACCGCCAATCCATTCAGCTTCAGTAAGCGTACGAATGTCGGATTTTCCTGACCATCCTACGGATAATGGCTGGAAAGTCTGCAATACACCACGAAGTTTAGAATGTGGCCGTTTGGCACCCTTGGCAACCAATGCTATGCGGCCGTAGTCGCGGGTAAAGACGTCGACAATCAGACTTGTTTCTTTATAGGGATAACTGTGCAGGACAAAGCCCGGCTGACCTGCGATGCGGGTCTCCTTTTCCGCCAGACGGCGTCTTTCTGCCGTTGCGGTACGTCGCCCCCGGCTAGTTTGAGGTGCCTGATCTACGGTCGCCGGGACAGACGAAGCGGTTTGAGCAGTGTCGTCATCCGGTTGTTCATCGACATGTGTTGATGGCAGGGACATCAGGTATCGGATTGGAGTCGGCGCCCGGACGAGGCGCAAGTCAGGTTATTCGTAACCGTAGGCACGCAGACCGGCTTCGTTATCCGCCCAGCCTGATTTCACCTTTACCCAGATTTCAAGATAGACCGGACCGCCAAAAAGTTTTTCCATATCAAGCCGGGCCTGGGTCGAGATTTCTTTCAGACGAGCGCCCTTTTGACCGATAACCATTGCCTTGTGTCCATCGCGTTCTACCAGAATCGCTGCGAAGACGCGGCGCAGGTCACCTTCTTCTTCGAATTTTTCAATCAGAACGGTGCTGGTGTAAGGTAGCTCATCGCCGACGAAGCGAAACACTTTTTCCCGGATAATTTCTGCTGCAAGAAACTTCTCGCTGCGGTCCGTGATGTCGTCTTCTCCAAACATCGGCGCATTTTCGGGTAAGTACTTTTCGATTTCCTTTTCAAGGATATCGAGTTGAAAGCGCTGCTTGGCTGACACAGGAACAATGGCGGTAAAGTCACGTTGCGCAGCCACTTGTTGAGCGAAAGGCATCATGACCGCCTTGTCCTTGATGCGATCAGCCTTGTTGATGACAAGTATGCACGGAACATTGGCGGGCAAGAGATCAAGCACCTGCTTATCAGCCTGTCCGAATGTCCCTGCCTCAATGATGAACAGAATGACGTCAGCAGCCGTCAAGGTGTTGGTCACTGTTCTATTGAGTGTCTTGTTGAGAGCATTAGCGTGGCGTGTTTGGAAGCCCGGCGTATCTACATAGACAAACTGCGCAGACTCCCTCGTCTGGATACCGGTAATTCGGTGGCGCGTCGTTTGCGCTTTGCGCGACGTAATGCTGACTTTGGCGCCGATCAAGGCGTTCATGAGTGTCGATTTACCGACATTGGGACGGCCAACGATGGCGATATAACCGCATCGGAAACCGGGGGAAGCGTCAGGTAATGTCATGCAGTTTTCGATTCAGGTGATGCAGTATTCTGACCAGTTGTGGTCCCTTTGGTTTGTGCCGATGTGCCGGGATTTTTGCCATCAACAGGTGTGCCTTCGGCTTTGGTATCAGATTTTAAATCCAGCCTGTTTTGCTTTGTATCCGCCTTTGCCTCTGCGCCGGATTCCGCCTTGTGATCAGATTTGGCGGAAATCTTCGCAGGCTTTCGCGTTTCTTCCTCGACGGGGGCATCAGGTTGGATAGTGGCGATTCCTGCAAGTTTCAGCTGTGAAGCACGGGGACGTGCCTTACGCCCTGACGCGGTTGTTTTCACAAGCGCGCTTTGTACAGCTTCCAATGCCAATTTGGCGGCTGCCTGCTCACCTGCCCTGCGGCTGCCGCCAGTGCCGAACACCTGAATATCAAGCTTCGGAACCAGGCACTCAATTTCAAATTCCTGATTATGCGCTGCACCATGCGTCGCAACGACATTGTATTGTGGCAAGGCGAGTTTTTTGCCCTGCAGATATTCTTGCAACAGAGTCTTGGCGTCTTTACCCAAGGTTTTTGGATCGACGGTATCGAGAATGGGTATGTAGAGCGAGCGGATTACATCACGGGCCGCGTCGAAACCAGCATCGAGAAAGATCGCTCCGAATAAGGCTTCCAGGGTGTCGGCGAGAATCGAAGGACGTCGAAAACCGCCCGATTTCAGTTCACCTTCACCGAGTCGCAGGAACTGGGAGAGCTCCAGACGCTGAGCAATCTCATACAGAGACTGCTGCTTGACGAGGTTGGCGCGAAGGCGGGACAAATCACCTTCGTCAATCTTGTTATAGCGTTCGAACAAAAGCGAGGCGACGACACAATTCAGGACAGAGTCCCCAAGAAACTCCAGCCGTTCGTTATGCACGCTGCTGTGGCTGCGATGTGTCAGGGCTTGCTGCAATAAGGCAGCATCCTTGAACGTGTGGCCCAGCCGGTCTTGCAATAACTTGAAATCCATCTCGCTTCGTCGCCTAATTCCTCTTGTTGCTTCTTATTACTGCGCCGTTTCTGCGGCCGGCCCCTTGCCTGTGGTTGCTACATAATCAATGACTAGACTAGCAGGCCCGACTAGGGGAATACGTTTCTCATACCCGACGCTGACATCAAACCCATCACCGGTCTTGATAATTTCAAGATCCTTGCCGCTGACTGAATCGATATACGCTGTCGTACGCTGTTTTTCAAAAGAGTCCTGAATTTCACGGGCAGTCGTTCCGCTGTTCTTTGCAGTTACGATTGCCTTCTTGATCGCAGCATACTCGACTACGGTTGGTACGACCTTCAGTCCCAAAACCGCCAGCATGGCGACAATTGCAATAACAAACAGAAACCCAATCAACGACAAGCCGCGCTCTACGTCGCGCGTGTGCGTGCGTACCATCATTCTCCGACTCCCTAGTTTCTAATTATTTACTGAAAACTGCCAATCCGACGAATGTTGCTGAAATTCATCCAAACAAAAAATGCTTTTCCAACAATATTTTCATCTGGCACAAATCCCCAATACCGGCTATCGAGGCTGTTATCCCGATTATCACCCATCATGAAGTAATGTCCAGAGGGGACGGTGCAGGTGAAGCCTTCTAGGTTGTACGTACAACGGTCATGCATGGGAAAAGGATCAGGATTTTGTACATACGCTGGAGCCCGGTCGTCATTCAGAATCTTATGTTGCAATCCTGTCAAGTGTTCGATGTACTGTTTAGAGTAGCTTAAATGTTCTTCATCAAGATAATCAGGTAGAGGCTGATAAGAGATTTCTTTATCGTTGATCGTTAAGCGTTTGTTTTTATAGACGATTTTATCACCGGGAACGCCGACGACACGTTTGATGTAGTCCAGAGATGTATCCTTGGGGAATTTGAAGACCATTACATCACCGCGTTGTGGGTCGTTGATGCTGATGATTTTCTTATTGATGACCGGAAGCCGAATACCGTACGTGAATTTATTCACCAGGATCAGGTCTCCAATCACAAGCGTTGGCACCATCGAACTGGACGGGATTTTGAAAGGCTCATAAAGAAAGGACCGCAGGAAAAATACCAGTGCGATCACGGGAAAGAAACTTCCGGAATACTCTATCCACGTTGGCTGCCGAAGAATCTCCGCTTCAATCTTCGCGCGACCACTATCATCCGTTTTGATGCCATCGGCTTTTAATTTGGCGTGCCGGGCATCGAACTCGGCCAGCGCCTGATCGGCCTTTGCGCGGCGTACGCGGGAGAAATGGAACACATCCAGGAACCAGATAATTCCTGTCGCGATGGTCAGTATGAAAAGGATTAACGCAAAATTGCCGAGAATCGCTTGCAGACTCATTTATCTTCCACTTGTAAAATCGCCAGGAATGCTTCCTGAGGCACTTCAACCGCACCGACCTGCTTCATCCGTTTCTTACCTGCCTTCTGCTTCTCAAGCAATTTGCGCTTACGCGAAATGTCGCCGCCATAGCACTTGGCCAGAACGTTCTTGCGCATCGCCTTCACGTTTTCGCGCGCAATGATATTGGCACCGATGGCCGCCTGAATCGCGACGTCGAACATTTGACGTGGAATCAGTTCGCGCATTTTCGCTGCTACTGCCCGACCGCGGTACTGACTGTTGGCACGGTGCACGATGATGGCGAGTGCATCGACTTTTTCGCTGTTGATCAGCATGTCGACCTTCACCACGTCGGCAGCACGATATTCCTTGAACTCGTAATCCATCGACGCGTAGCCGCGTGAAGTGGACTTCAGTTTATCGAAAAAGTCGAGAACGATTTCCGCCATCGGCATTTCATAGGTCAGCATTACTTGCTTGCCGTGATAGGTCATGTTGATCTGCACGCCACGCTTCTGCGTGCACAACGTGATCACCGAACCGACATACTCCTGCGGCATGTACAGGTTGACCGTGACAATAGGCTCGCGGATTTCTTCGATCTTGGAGGGGTCCGGCATCTTCGACGGATTGTCGACCATGATGATGCTGCCATCACGCTGCACGACTTCATAAATTACTGTTGGTGCCGTCGTGATGAGATCCATGTCGAACTCGCGTTCGAGGCGCTCCTGCACGATTTCCATGTGCAACAAACCGAGAAAGCCGCAACGGAAACCGAAGCCCAGCGCTTGCGATACTTCAGGCTCGTATTGCAGAGCCGCGTCGTTGAGTTTGAGCTTTTCCAGCGAGTCGCGCAGTGCATCATACTGGTTCGCTTCAACCGGGAACAAACCTGCAAATACCTGCGGCTGCACTTCCTTGAAGCCAGGGAGCGGCTCGGTAGCAGGCTTGGATGCGAGGGTAATGGTGTCGCCGACGCGTGCCGCCTTCAACTCCTTGATGCCTGCAATGACAAAGCCGACCTGACCGGCAGACAGGGACTCCTTTGCCAACGATTTCGGCGTGAACACGCCCACGCTTTCAGCGAGGTACTGGGCTCCGGTTGCCATCAGCGAAATCTTGTCTTTCGGCCGCAGGGTGCCGTTGACGATCCTTACCAGCATCACCACGCCAACATAATTGTCAAACCAGGAGTCGATGATCAGTGCCTGCAAGGGTTGGCTTGCATCGCCCTTCGGCGGCGGCACTTTTGCGATCAAAGACTCAAGCACATCTTCGACACCCAAACCGGTCTTGGCCGAGCAGCGCACTGCATCAGTAGCGTCGATCCCGATCACGTCTTCAATTTCACTGATCGCGTTTTCCGGGTCTGCGGATGGGAGATCAATCTTGTTCAGGACGGGGACGACTTCAACGTTGAGGTCCAGCGCCGTATAGCAGTTCGCCACGGTCTGTGCTTCGACGCCTTGGGAGGCATCAACGACAAGCAGTGCGCCTTCGCACGCCGACAGCGAACGGCTGACTTCATAGCTGAAGTCGACATGGCCCGGGGTGTCGATCAGATTGAGGTTATAGACTTTGCCATCGCGTGCCTTGTACGACAGGGCCGCGGTCTGGGCTTTGATGGTAATACCTCGCTCACGCTCGAGATCCATGGAGTCGAGGACTTGCGCCGCCATTTCCCTGTCCGATAGGCCTCCACAAAGCTGGATGATGCGGTCTGCGAGAGTTGATTTGCCATGATCGATATGCGCGATGATGGAAAAATTGCGAATGTTGTCCATTGACTAAGTTGCAACTACAAAAAAGGCGCTCTGAGCAAGGGGTTAGCCCCTAAGCGAGCGCCTTATGACAGAAGGTTGTTCGATGTCGGGCATTTTACCGGATTTCGAAGGGGAAAGCCCGTAAAACTGCCTTGGAGAGATGCAGAAAGGTCTATTTCGAAATGCTCAGGCCTGAGGCGTCGTAACCAGAAATTCCCTTACCTTATGCTCGTCAAGAAAATAGTGGCAGAGTTCGATCGCATCGCCATCCCCTTTACGGCCAAACAGAACAGGAACAAGTTCATCAAATTGCGCAACCAGTGCCTCGTCAGTATCAACGTCAATGATTTCTGTTGTGAACGGATATTCACTACTCAGGGATTGTAAGGCCTCGAGCATATCGTCGCAGAGGTGGCAGTACGAGCGAGAATACAGGGTGAAATGAATCACGTTTTACGCCTGTCCAGTAGAGGGTTATTCCAACCACAGGTTTTCGGTATTCAGTACGATCCAGTCCAGTATAACGCCTAGCCGATATGGGCGAAGGGCGTCATGCTTGGCTCACGCCAACTTGGCGCGGCATGTTCAAAATGGAAAGGACTGGTAGGTCGCAAACCTCACTTGACTGTGACCTACCGCGAATTTCCAGTCGCTTTCCTGGTTGTCTTCTTTGCCGTGTGCTTACTGTCCGTTTGGACGAATAGGAACAAATTGTGATGCGTCACCTCGGCGAACAAGGACGACCGCAGTCTTTTTTGGTTCCAGTTTGGTGACAAGGGCGTTGAACTGCTTTGCATCTTTCACATCGCTGTTGTTTAAACGAAGAATGACATCGCCAGCACGCAAACCGGCACGAGATGCAGCACCCTCCGCAGAGTCAACCAGTACACCACCATCGACCTTGAGTTCTTTCCTTTGTGCATCTGTAAGATCGCTCACCACCAATCCTAGCGCATTGGCCGCCTGTTCCGGCTTTTGCTTTCGCTCTTCCTTCTTGGCCACCTTTTCAGGTTCAAGTTCGGCCACCGACAAGGTCACGTCCTTGCTTGCGCCCTTGCGCCAAATTGTCAGCGTCGAGCGAGTACCTGGCTTAGTGGCCCCTACCAGGCGCGGCAGATCGGAAGACTTTTCAATGTTGGTTCCGTTGAACTTCAGAATAATGTCACCCGCCTCAAGACCACTCTTTTCTGCTGGACCGCCCGGTTCGACGCGCTGAATAAGCGCGCCTTGAGCACGTTGCATACCGAGCGATTCCGCGACTTCCTTGGTGACTTCGCCAATTTGAACGCCGATACGACCGCGCGTTACACGACCGGTCGTTCTGAGTTGTTCTGCAACTCTCATCGCCTCGTCAATGGGCACAGCGAATGAAATTCCCATGTAACCGCCGGAGCGGCTGTAGATCTGCGAATTAATTCCAATCACTTCGCCGCGCATATTAATGAGCGGACCGCCAGAGTTACCAGGATTGACAGCGACGTCAGTCTGGATGAGCGGCAGATACTCGCCGGTGTCTCGCGCCTTCGCAGAAATAATTCCTGCCGTAACAGTGTTTTCCAAACCGAATGGCGAGCCGATTGCAATGACCCATTCACCGACACGCAGCCGATTTGGATCACCGATAGTGAGGCGAGGTAAGTTATTGCCCTCAATCTTGACTACCGCTACGTCTGTGCGTTTGTCGACGCCGATGATCTTTGCCTTGAACTCACGCTTGTCGGTCAGCGTAACGTACATTTCGTCGGCACCATCCACAACGTGTGCATTGGTCAGCACATAACCGTCGGGCGAAATAATAAAGCCCGAACCGACGCCGCGCGGCACCTCCTCTTCCTGTTGTGGTGCCTGCTTACGACCGTTACGCGGCGTTTTATCCGGCTGCTGTCTAGGCATGGGAACACCAAAGAAGCGCCTGAAAAATTCCTGCATTTCTTCGTCATCTGCACCAGGAACGCCTCCCTGACCAGGTTTAATTCGTTCCGTCGTGCGAATATTAACAACAGCCGGCCCTGTTTTTTCGGCCAGATCCGCAAAATCAGGTAAACCAGCAACCGATGCCACCTGCGCCATGGCAAGACCCATTGACGGAGGATAGACCACGCTACCCAAGGGGCCTAGCAAGGCTGCGAGCACGACGTTACGGGCGATAGAAACAGTTTTCATGGAATCCTATTATTGTTTGCTATTTAGATTTGAATTCAATGGAATTGGCGACCTGCCTAATTGCTGTTGAGGGTACCTCACCAACAATGGTAAGCCAAAAATCACCGTGTCGCTTGCCGATAATGTTCATTGCACCCTGCTGTGCCGAACCCTCCGTCCTGCTTTGCGAGCCTGGTTCGATAAAGACAGAAATGGCGGCGATACCGTCGGAGTAAACCATTTGCAGCACTTCACGTGGCGATGGCTGAACTGCTCCAACCGGCTCTTCGGATAACTTCCTTTTGACCTCACGAATCTTGCGGAAGCCAGGCGGGAGGAACTTGGCGGTCCAACCGGATGATGCACTGGATGGACTCATCACAGCGTTTTCGACATGCCAGCCTTGCGTATTGGAGATCGTGGGTCGAACCCGGTTACGGTCTATGCCTCCGATGGCAATTTGTGTAAAGGAAATCTGCTCCACAACTTCGCTTTTTTCGTTGAGAGTCTGTGCTCGCAGCAATAAGCCGCTGCCCTTCTCGGCCCATAGTTTGTACCCATAACGCAGGTTGTCTTTGGGCTCAAGGACAATTGCCTGGCAGTCATGCCCCGCAATACGCCCCGATTCGTCCTTACGCACATTGTAGAACTCGCTCAGGTCGTTCGGGTTGGTTGCAAGAATGGCTGGAAAAACGTCATGCGTAACACGTTTTTCGACGAAAAGCGTCTTTGCGTCCGGAACGTAGCAAATAACTTCGTCATTGTTACGAATGTATTCTCGCGGCTTTCCATCAAGAATTTCGAGCTTCTCCAACTCATTCTTGCCATCAAGAAGATGGGTAATGCGCGACGTGCGCATCTGGTTTGCCTGTTGGTACACAAAGGTGCCGGAGTAATTGAGCTTTTGTGCGGCTACCTGAATCTTTTTGAGCCAGGCTTGCGCATCCCTGCGTTCCGATACTGGGTCGGCATTTTCCGCCGAGGCGGAAAATGCAAAGCACATCGAAACGGCAACGACAAACCTAAGTAAAGCGTGTGTTTGCCGCATACAGATTATTTAGTGGATTCGGTTGCAAATGTCGCCGAACGTGCATATTGTGCAGTGCTGTAGAGCGATGGAGAAAAACGCTGGTGCGCAAACAGGTAGTCGTCAATTCTGGGATCACGCATAACAACCTCGCCCGAGGCTGAGGCGGCCGTAACAGTCGCACTGTCTGCAGCGCTTGGCTTGTCCGTGCTGGCGCTTGCGATGCTGGTTTCAGCGGAAATCGGATTGCCATGCATGGCAACCATTAATTGGGGTGTTGCAACAAATGCAACAGCTGCCATGGCGGCAGCAGCGGCCATGCCCGGCAAAGCCCAGCGCTTTGTACTGCGTGAGTCACTGGTTTGTCCTGAAACTTTACTACCTTGGACATCTCCATTCGCAAGACCGTTGGCGCGAGTGATACTGGCTGTCGGCGCAATTACGGTCGGCTCGGTTTGGAGACGAGCTGCGAATCGCGCACTGAAATCGGAACTCATGTTGATTGCCATGTCGCTTGAACGCAACACATCGCCGATCTGGTGATACAGTGCCCAGTCCGCGCAGGCATTGTCTTTCTTCATCGCGGCAAGAGCGAGATCAAGTTGCTCATCCGTGATCTCGCCGTCCGCTAGAGCGGAAATTTTTTCCCCAGACATCTCATTCGTATTCATACCTACCCCGTTCAGGTTGCGCCAACCCTGTTTTTGCGTCAATGACCCTGTTTTACTTATCCCTGCTACTACCAGCGCTTGTCGATCGCGGTTCCTAGCAATGGCCTCAATTTTTCCGCGATAGCTTCGCGAGCACGGAAAATCCGGCTCCGAACTGTTCCAATCGGACAGCCCATCGCTTCCGCAATTTCATCGTAGCTCAACCCCTCGATTTCACGCAATGTAATTGCTATGCGTAACTCATCAGGAAGAGCATCCATTGCAACATTCACTGTTTCAGCGATCTGTTTGGTTGCGAGCATTGATTCAGGCGTATTGATGTCCCTCAGATGCTCGCCGTCATCAAAAGTTTCTGCTTCTTCAGCATCGGCCTCGGTAGAGGTCGGTGCACGTCGGCCCTGCGTCACAAGGTAGTTCTTCGCGGTGTTGATACCGATCCGATATAGCCATGTGTAAAACGCAGAATCCCCCCTGAACTGAGGTAGTGCCCGGTACGCTTTAATGAACGCTTCCTGGACTACATCCTCAGCTTCTGCCTGGTCGCGGACGAGCCGCGATACGAGACGCATGAGCTTGCGCTGATATTTGCTTACCAGCAGCTCGAACGCCTTTTTATCGCCGCGCTGTACTCGCTCGACAAGCAGTTGATCGATATCGCGTTCTGTCGTCAATCCCCGGTCCCTTGTTTCATTGCAACATCTACGCGGCTTGTGTAGTTGACGTGTGGAAATGCAATTGGTTCAATGTTTGCAAATAAAAAATTTACTTTCTTTCCGGCCCCGATGGTTTGTTTTGAGTCGCAATCCATCGACATGCTGCCGACAAAGCCCTGAAAGTGTCCCGCGAAACGCTGTCGGGCAAGACCGGCACTGTGATGATCCTTCCACTTTCGGCTCGCAGCCTCAGCAGCAACATGTAGGCGAATAAGGTCGAGTCGCTCATTAAGACAAACGCTTCACCATACACGTTTACATGCGGCCATTCCCGCTCTCTGCAAGGCCTGATAGAGTCAACTTCAGTCAGCCAAATTTGACCCGTGCCGGAGATACTCAGTTGTATGGTTTTTTGGCTTCGAGTGCCATGATAAAACCCAAAAAATGAGAGAAAAACGATCGAAGATGCGAGGGGCCATCGCAGGAGCGGAGATAGATCAACCACCAGGCCCGCAGCGATTGCTACGCCAACGGCAAGTACGATGGAAGACATTACACCCACAAGCGAAGAGAGCCACCGGGAGGGCGGCACTATTGCGGATACCGCGATAGACATGCTGTTGAGTGTCGAGAGAGCTTTCCCTCCCTCTCAGAAGGGAAAGCTTGGGATCAGACTTTACCGAAAATCAGGGTACCGTTGGTACCGCCGAATCCGAAGGAATTCTTCACTGCGATGTCGATGGTCATATTACGCGCAGTGTTGGCGCAGTAATCAAGATCGCAGGCAGGATCCTGGTTGAAGATATTGATGGTCGGTGGAGATACCTGATTGTGCACCGCAAGGACGGTGAAAACGGACTCAAGCCCTCCAGCGCCGCCGAGCAAGTGACCAGTCATCGACTTGGTGGAATTGACCACGGTCTTGGACGCATGATCGCCAAGGGCGCGTTTGATCGCTACCGTTTCGGCGATATCGCCAAGCGGGGTCGATGTGCCATGGGCGTTGACGTAGTTGACCTGGTCCGCATTGATGCCGGCATTTTTCATCGCCGAGATCATGCAGCGCCTTGCGCCATCCCCATCGTCAAGTGGTGCTGTCATATGGTGTGCGTCTGCGCTCATGCCGAAGCCAAGCACTTCTGCATAGATTTTTGCGCCGCGTGCTTTTGCATGTTCATACTCTTCAAGCACCATGACACCTGCACCCTCGCCGAGGACAAAACCATCACGATCTTTATCCCAAGGCCGAGACGCAGTAGCAGGATCGTCGTTGCGCGCAGAAAGTGCACGTGCCGCGGCGAAGCCGCCGACACCCAGCGGGGAAACCGTAGATTCGGCCCCGCCCGCCACCATGACATCCGCATCGCCATATTCGATCATGCGTGCCGCAGCGCCTATGCAATGAAGGCCTGTGGTACATGCCGTCACGATGGCGAGATTCGGACCTTTAAAGCCATACTTGATCGACAAGTGGCCAGAGATCATATTGATGATGGATGCTGGCACGAAGAATGGGCTAATACGTCGTGGACCACGGTTGGTCAACTCGGCATGAGTTTCTTCAATCATAGGCAAGCCACCAATACCGGATCCGACAATCACGCCGATTTTATCGGCATTTTCTTCGGTAACGGCCAACCCACTGTCTTGAATCGCCTGGATCCCCGCAGCCATTCCGTAATGAATGAACGTGTCCATGTGGCGTGCTTCCTTACCGGGAATGTAATCCTCGATATTGAAGCCCTTTACTTCACCAGCAAAACGCGTAGAAAAAGGCGTGGCGTCGAATTTTGTGATGGTCGCAATGCCTGATTTGCCTTCGATTAGCGCAGCCCAGGCGTCGGCGATGGTATTGCCGACAGGGGATACGCAACCGAGGCCAGTCACTACAACACGACGTTCACGTGAGCGGCTCAAGCGGTTCTCCTGAATTATTCAAAAACGGAATTAGGCCTTGACGTGCGCTTTGGCGTAATCGATAGCCTGCTGCACTGTCGTGATCTTCTCGGCCTGCTCGTCCGGAATCTCCATTTCGAACTCGTCTTCGAGTGCCATTACGAGCTCGACCGTGTCAAGCGAATCAGCACCGAGGTCATCGACGAATGAAGACTCATTCTTGATGTCGGCTTCGGCGACGCCAAGTTGCTCAGCGACGATCTTCTTAACGCGTTGTTCGATATCGGACATATTATCCCTCCAATGGGTTGCAGAAAGTGCGCGCATTTTATCAGGTTTGCGCAATGAAAATTCACTTTTGACTTCTGTTTCCAATAAGGTCGAAACGTCTGCCAAAAGCGTCCAAGTGTTACTTAACTCATGTACATGCCGCCGTTGACGTGCAGCGTTGTGCCTGTAATGTAGCCAGCTTGCGGAGAAGAAAGAAACGCTACAGCTGACGCAATATCTTCCGGCAATCCAAATCTGCCAAGGGGAATCTGCTGCATGAGGGCCGCGACTTGCTGTTCACCGAGTTCGCGTGTCATATCCGTATCGATGAAACCCGGAGCAATGCAGTTGACCGTAATATTGCGACTTCCGATTTCACGCGCAAGCGCCCTACTCATTCCCGCCACGCCAGCCTTCGCCGCAGCATAGTTCATTTGGCCTGGATTGCCTGCAGATCCTACGACTGACGTGATATTGATGATACGACCATGCTTGGCCTTCATCATGCCGCGCAGCACTGCGCGGGAAAGCCTGCCAACGGCAGTCAGGTTAGTGGCGATGACGGCATCCCACTCTTCTTCCTTCATGCGCATCGCGAGCTGATCTTGGGTAATGCCAGCGTTATTGACCAGGATGGAAAGGCCTCCGAACTCTTTTTGCACTTGTTCGACCGCTGCATGGCACGCTTCGGCACTGGTGACATTCAGCACGATACCTTTGCCGCAACCTGGTCGTACTGCCTCAAGATATTCCGAGATGGCGGCCGCCCCTGATTCGGATGTCGCCGTGCCGACAACCTTTGCACCTTGCCGTGCGAGTTCCTGGGCTATCGCCCGGCCGATACCACGGGACGCGCCAGTGACCAGCGCTATTTCATTATTCAAATTCACTTGAGAGTCTCCAGCACTTTATCGAGAGAGGCCTGATCAGTGATGGCTTCGCCGACCAGTTCGCCATGAATACGCTTTGTCAGGCCGGCAAGCACTTTGCCGGGCCCGCATTCAACCACATGCGTGACACCATCGGCGGCCATTTTTTGCACTGTTTCCACCCAACGTACGGGGCTTGCAGCCTGACGCACCAACGCGTCTTTGATTAAGGTCGGATCAGTAGCCATTACCACATCGACGTTGTTGATTAACGGAATTGCAGGTGCACTAAACGTCAGCTTTTCCATGTATTCACGCAAGCGGTCCGATGCAGGCTTGAGCAGCGAGGAATGGAATGGTGCAGAGACCGGCAAAGGCAGTGCGCGTTTCGCGCCTTTTGCCTTGGCTGCTTCGCAAGCGCGCTCCACCGCAGCTTTATGCCCGGCAATGACTACCTGTGCGGGTGCATTAAAATTGACGGCCTCGACCACTTCGCCTTGTGCTGCTTCTGCGCAGGCAGCACGAACATCTTCATCGCTCAACCCCAGAATGGCCGCCATGCCGCCTTGCCCAACAGGCACAGCCTCCTGCATTGCCTGTGCACGGAAACGCACGAGGGGCACTGCATCTTTAAAAGGGATAACTCCCGCCGCGACGAGGGCCGAATATTCTCCCAAGCTGTGGCCAGCCACAACGGCAGGTGTCTTGCCGCCAGCGGCGATCCAGGCACGGTACATTGCAACTGCTGCGGTTAGCATGACCGGCTGGGTATTGGTAGTCAGGTCAAGCTCTTCTTTCGGCCCTTCGGAAATCAGTTTCCCCAGATCGAACCCTAATGCCTGGGACGCCTCTTCGACTGTTTCCTGCACCGTCGTATTGGCGGCGAACCCGTTCAACATACCGATGGCCTGCGATCCCTGCCCTGGAAATACAAATGCGAATTTGGTCATGCTTGCTAGCGTAAAAAGTTTTTAAAGGTGTGATCACATGCGTGCGAGAACCGCACCCCAGGTAAAGCCGCCACCGACTCCTTCCATCATGACATTCTGCCCAGGCTTGACGCGTCCATCGCGTACTGCTGCGTCGAGCGCCAGTGGGATGGATGCAGCCGAGGTATTGCCATGCTGGTCGACAGTCACAACCATCTTCTCAAGAGGCAAACCGAGCTTCTTTGCCGTCCCCTGCATGATACGGATGTTTGCTTGATGGGGAATCAACCAGTCAATCTGCGCAGCTTTCATGTCGGCGGCCTGCAGCGCTTCATTGGCGACTTTTTCCAGCACCGAGACGGCAAGTTTGAATACGGCCTGACCATCCATGTGAAGGAATGCGCTGCCTTCCACGACACCTCCGCTAACACTGCCAGGGATACACAAAATATCGCCATGACTGCCATCCGCATGGAGCTTGGTCGCGAGAATGCCAGGCTCTTCAGAAGCTTTGAGCACAATGGCGCCGGCACCATCGCCGAACAGCACGCAAGTGGTGCGGTCTTCAAAATTAAGTATGCGCGAAAAGACTTCGGTGCCGATGACGAGGGCATTTTTATGCGCACCCGACTTAATAAAGCTATCTGCTACAGATACGGCGTAGACGAAACCGCTACAGACAGCTTGGACATCGACAGCCGCACATCCATTATTGATTCCCAGCTTTCGCTGCACTACGCACGCGGTGCTTGGAAAGCCACCAAAATGATCCGGTGTTGAGGTCGCGAGAATGATCAGATCCACATCGTTTGGCGCGAGGCCGGCCATCTCGAGTGCTCGCATTGACGCCTCTACGGCGAGGTCGCTTGCCTGCACGTCGGGCTCCGCATAGTGCCGGGCAGAAATGCCGCTACGCGAGACAATCCATTCGTCGGAAGTTTCGACGCCTTTTTCTGCCAACTGGGCCGCCAGATCGCTATTCGCCACGCGCTTGGGGGGCAAATAACTTCCTGTACCTACTATTTTGCTATAGAGAGTCATGCCGTTTTCTGTTGTGTTGGTTCCGGGGTGGTAACAGGCGCATCACCTGCGCTAGCTCCATCATCCTGAGGCATCAGTGCTGCAATGGTCGTGGATATCTTGGACAAAACGTCATGGTTGGCTGCGTCGTATGCACGCTTGATCGCCCATTCGTAACCATAAGCATCTTCTCCGCCATGACTCTTGAAGACCAGACCACGCAAACCAAGAAGACTGGCGCCGTTATAGCGCGAAGGATTCATCCTTTGAGAAATCGACTTGAGTGCACCTTGTGCAATTATGGCACCGAGCATATTGATAGGGTTGCTCTTGAACTCGCTTTTCACAATGCTTTTCAGGAAGCGCCCCAGCCCTTCGGATGCCTTCAACACGACATTGCCGACGAAGCCATCACAGACGACGATATCCGTCGTGCCTTCGAAGATATCGTTTCCTTCCACATTTCCGTAGAAATTGAGGATACCTTTCTCGTGATCGGCGCGCAGCAATGCCGCAGTCTGCTTGACCACTTCATTTCCCTTGATATCTTCTTCGCCGATATTCAGCAGGCCAACCGTGGGCTGTTCCCGACCTTCGAGAGCGGATACCAGCGCCGATCCCATCAGTGCAAACTGATGCAAATGCTGCGGCTCGCAATCCACATTGGCCCCAAGGTCCAACATATAAGTCGGCGAGTCCTTCTGATTGGGCATTGGAAAACAGATGGCTGGACGGTCAACACCAGGAATGGTTTTAAGCACATAGCGGGAGACTGCCATTAGTGCACCGGTATTGCCGGCCGACACGCATGCGTGAGCCTTGCCCTCTTTGATCTGGGCGACAGCGACACGCATGGATGAATCCTTCTTGCGTCGCAAAGCGACTTCAATAGGATCGTCCATCGTCACCATTTCCGTCGCATTCACAATGGAGATGCGCGGATGCTGTGATGCATTGAGCTTGTTGAGTTCCGCCGCAATGACGGATTCAAGACCGACCAAGATCAGTTCAGCGTCAGGTTCGTGATTAGCGAAGGAGACAGCCGCAGGAATAGTAACTGACGGGCCGTGATCGCCGCCCATGCAGTCAATAGATATTTTTATTGTCATTGTTTTGACTCAGTACCTCGCTCTAACCGCCTAGCGGGCCAGATCTGGCGTGATTCAAAATGACGCGAAGTGCTTGTTCAGCATATGAAAAAACGGCGCCAAGTCAAACTTACTGCGCCGCTTTTCGCTTCGGATGATGACCGAGATTACTCGTCGTTTTTGGTCTTCAGGACCTTGCGACCACGGTAGTAGCCGTTCGGGCTGATGTGGTGACGCAAATGTGTTTCACCGGTAGTTGGCTCAACTGCCAGTGGCGGAACGCTCAGGTGATCGTGCGAACGATGCATACCGCGCTTCGAGGGGGATTTTTTGTTCTGTTGAACGGCCATGATGACTCCTAAACCTTAAGATCTGAAATTTTAACATATTCCAGCCCGTCAATTTCTTGCCGACTGGGAAACTTTGCTGCACTTGTTCTTCGGCGTGCATCATGGCCGCTTGCCACTTATTGCTTTAAGTTCTTCAGCACCGCGAATGGCGACACCTTTTCCACTTCCTTCTCCGGTTCCAGAACCAACTGGTCCGGGCAGGTTTCGTGTTTTGGCGACAACGGTATGGTCAGCAGTGCTTCGTCCTCAATCAGTTGCCTGATATCGAAAGTCCTGCTACCTACAATGACTTCGACTTCTTCATCGGCAAGCAAGGTATCGATTTCGTCGGCGCTACCCTCGTCTGGCGCCAGCACCAGAACGGAGTCCGATTCAATCATGAACTCGAACGGTGCCAGGCAGCGCTGGCACATCAACTTCACCGAACCTGTCACAGACAGGTTCAACTGAGGATGACCATGCATATTAGTGCCGCCTTTCAGCGCCCAGCGAACAAGACCTGTCTGGTCGACCGCTTCCTCCGCCAGGCGGGGAAGTTCAGCGACTTTCAGCTCGCCATCACGGTGTTCCTTGACACGACAGAACTCAAAGGCGTCGATCACATAAGCATTCATAGATCAAGCCGAACCCGGAAAACCTGCGATAATAACAGGCTTTTCCCTTATTCGTCAAAGCGTTAGGGGGCTTTTCTTCAGATCACATTCAATTCCCGTCTAGACAATGACTGATCGGCCAGTTCTTCCTCATTTGATTCTCGCATCCAGTTCTCCCTATCGACAGGAATTGTTGTCGCGCCTGCGGCTTTCTTTCGAGGCAGTTTCGCCGGACATCGATGAAACCCCGTTGGCCAATGAACTTCCTGAACATACCGCCATAAGGCTGGCCCAGCAAAAGGCCGGAAAGATCGGATTTGATCGGCCGGATAGCCTGGTCATCGGATCAGATCAGGTCGCAACGCTTGACGGTATACAAATTGGCAAGCCCGGCAATCATGAGAATGCCTTACGACAATTACAGCTGATGCGCGGCCGGGAGGTCATTTTTCATACAGCACTCTGCCTGTGGGATTCGCGCCGCCAACCGGGTGAGGCAGCGCAAGTAACCAATACACAGACCTTTGTACGCTTTCGTGACCTGCCGGATCATGAACTCGACGCCTATTTGCGCATTGAACAGCCTTACGACTGTGCGGGCAGCGCCAAGAATGAAGGCTTGGGTATCGCGCTGATCGAGAAGATCGACAGCTCGGATCCCACCGCCCTCACCGGTCTTCCCCTCATTGCGCTTTGCTCGATGCTGCGACGGGCCGGAATTGCATTTTTCACCGGATAACCCTTCGAACATAGAAATATATATGGCCGGCATTCTTTATCTAGTCCCCAATACTCTGGGTCCTGCCGACAGCGCAGGCCTGGATCCACTAGCCTCTGTCATACCACCGGATGTCAAGGCGATCACTTCGCGGCTGGACTACTTCATAGCCGAGAACGCAAAAACCACTCGCGCCTATCTCAAGTTGGTGGGACAGACCCTGCCCTTGTCACGTCCGCTGCAAGAAATCCAGATCAGTGAACTGAACATCAATACGCCTGCCGATGCACTTCCCGCTTTACTGGAACCATTGCTGGCCGGCAGAAATGCAGGACTTATCTCGGAAGCCGGCGTACCAGCCGTCGCAGACCCGGGCGCAAATCTGGTCAGGCTTGCGCATGCCAAAGGCATCACGGTCCGTCCGCTGGTAGGCCCTTCGTCGCTGTTATTGGCGGTGATGGCAAGCGGCTTGAATGGCCAAAGCTTTGCATTCAACGGCTACCTCCCTACGGATCCCGGACAGCGCATGAAAAGGCTCAAGACATTGGAAGAGCGTTCGCGTAATGAAAAACAAACACAACTCTTTATCGAGACGCCTTACCGCAATAGCACGATGCTGGAAGCTATCGTCGCCAGCTGCAGCCCTTCTACTCTGGTAAGTGTGGCAACGGATCTTAGCCTGCCGTCGGAATCGATCAGGACTCAGGCAGCGACGAAATGGAAAGCGGAACTGGCTGCGGGGAAAATGCCCGATTTTCACAAGAAGCCGACTGTATTCCTGCTTCTGGCCGCCTGAGATCCTCGAATTTAAAACCTCCAGACGCGCAAAACGGCGGTATTGCGCCGCCGTTTTGCATGCCCCTTGGGCAGTTTATGAGTAAGCCTAAGCCTCTCAAAGCCGCGTCCGAGACGTGGCGCTTTATGCCCGGATCACGAGTTTTTCCCGGTTGCATATTCTTATGCTGTAAGGATCGAAACTGATGCCGGACAAGTGCAGTATAAAGCCCCGTTCTGAAGATTCAAGCGCGTTTTTCGACTTTTTTCTTTTTCCCGGAGCCATTTCCCGCTAGTCGAATCAAATGCATTTCTACGGCGAAAATCCCCCCTTTTTCATGTTCCGCAAGTTTTCACTATTCTCTATTCACTTACCGCAAAGACGGCTTTTCGAGCCTGCTCTGCAAACTTGCCATAGCCGCAGTACCAACCGCACCACCAAATTTCTTCAGAAGGCGCTCTGATAGCCCCTCGTGCTGCGTGTAGTCAATGATATCTTCAGCCTTGAGTTCGTCACGAGCAACCGTGTCGACGGTGCCATAGCCATCTGCAAGGCCGATTTCAACTGCTTTCGATCCGCTCCAGAACAGCCCCGAAAAGGTTTCCGGCGTTTCCTTCAGGCGCTTGCCTCGACCCTGCCTCACCACGTCAATGAACTGTTGATGCACCTCGTTCAACATATCCTGCGCATAAGTTTTTTGCTGAGTCGACTGTGGACTAAAGGGATCCATGAAGCCCTTGTTTTCGCCAGCAGTCATCAGGCGACGCTCAACACCGACCTTGTCCATTAGTCCGGTAAAACCGAAGCCCTCCATCAGCACACCAATCGATCCGACGATACTTGCCTTGTTGACAAATATCTTGTCCGCCGCCGCAGCAATGTAATAGCCGCCCGAAGCGCAGATCTCGTCAACCACCACATATAGAGGCTTCTTCGGATAGGCTTTCCGCAGTCGGGTGATCTCGTCATTGATCATCCCGGCCTGTACAGGACTGCCACCCGGGCTATTGATGCGCAATACGATGCCGACGGATGTATCGTCCGTATAGGCGCGATTGAGCGCCGGAATGACGGCATCGGCGGCACCCGAAGTGCCGGCCTCGATAGTGCCGTCGATCTCGATCAATGCGGTGTGTGGACCAACGATTTCATCTTCGTTGTTGGTCATTCCGAACGCCATCCAGATGCCGACGGCAATCACAGCCAATGTCAGAAAGCGGAAGAATATATTCCAGCGTCGACGTGCGCGTTGCTCCGCCAGTGTCGCAAAGGCAAGCCTTTCGAGCACATCACGCTCCCAGCCTTCACTGCGTCCCGGGTTCGACGATGTGGACGCCCTGTTTTGTTCGTAGTTGTTTTCGTTCATTGTTGATTGCTTTGCAAGGTAATTCAGGCTCTCGCCGGTCTAACGTAATCGTCTGGTTCCCAGAACACCTGTCCACCCCTTTCGAATACCGTGATCGGGCGCAAGCGTCCGCCACGACATGGCCCCCCGGCGCAACGGCCATCTTCGGGAGTGTAAAGGGCACCGTGGGTGGAACACATCAGGTAAAGCCCGCTTGACTCGAAGAACTCCCCCTCATTCCAGTCGAGTTCAATCGGCACATGTGCGCATCGGTTGAGATAGCCGCGCACAATGCCTTCGAAGCGCACGACAAACCCGGTGCTGTCATCGCCACCAGCCGTCACGGGAAAGCGTACGCCTTTGCCGCCCTCTTCAAGCTGTCCGGATTCGCAAACCGGGATCGCGATATCGTCCATAAGCAATTATGCGTTATCGTTAAGCCATGCGTGCAGATCGGGGACGGAAGTTGCCGCATAAATCGGATTCAGCTCCTCCAGTTCCGGGGGCGCATGTGCCCCATAATGAACCGCGATACCGGCAGCCCCTGCATTGATCGCCATCTGTAAATCATGGGTGGTATCACCGACCATCACGGTTCTTGCCATGTCCTGACCGAGTTCTCGCGTCAGCTCCTGCAGCATTGCCGGATGTGGCTTGGAAAAGGTTTCATCAGCACAACGGGTGGCGTCGAACAAGGATAAAAGATTGGCGGAGTCGAGCGCACGATTGAGACCAACCCGGCTCTTGCCAGTTGCCACGGCAAGGAAATATCCCTGCTGCGACAAGTCGGTCAGCATTTCCCTTACTCCATCAAACAAGGTCAACCCCTTATCCTTGGTCAGGTAATGAAAACGATAACGCTCGACCATGTGTGGGTAGTCCTTGGCGTCCAGGCCCGGCAGCACTGTCTGCATTGCCTCATGCAGCCCTAGACCGATGACGTATGCGGCTTGTTTGTTGCCGGGTACGGGTAGACCCAGGTCCTTGGCAGCAGCCTGGATACAGGTCACGATGGTTGCGGTGCTATCCATCAACGTACCGTCCCAGTCAAACACGATCAGATCAAATTTCTTTCTTGCCATGGTCTCCGGCAGCATTGACTGCTGATTATCTGGTATTCGAATGGTCCGCGATCAGGCGGATGCTTTTTCAAGACTTTTCAGGAACTGCTCGCATTCTGTCGCAAGCTGAGCCCTTAATGTTACCGGCTGACCACTTTCGGGATGCCGAAAAGTAATCTGATGGGCATGCAAAAACATGCGCTTGAGCGCGATGCGTGCGCCTTCGGGCTTCTGCAGCGCGCGATTGAGACCGAAATCGCCGTACTTGTCGTCCCCAGCAATTGGAAAGCCAGTCGAGGCAAGGTGCACACGAATCTGGTGGGTTCGGCCAGTCTTGAGTTCGGCTTCCAGCAGAACAAAATCACCGAATCGCCTTACCAGATTGAAAACAGTATGCGACGGCATCCCGTCTGCCTGTACCCGGACACGGCGCTCTCCATCCGGTGTGTTGTACTTGAACAAGGGTAGTTTGACGTGCTGCCGGGTGTTTTGCCAGTCGCCATGCACCAGGGCCAGATAGCGCTTGTCGGTTTCGCCATCCCGCATCTGTTCATGCAGGTTGGTCAGGGCCGAGCGTTTTTTTGCCAGCATCAGGATGCCTGAGGTTTCGCGGTCGAGGCGGTGCACCAGTTCAAGAAATTTCGCGTCAGGCCGTGCGGCGCGCAACTGTTCGATGACCCCGTAGCTGACACCTGATCCACCGTGGACCGCAACACCCGCCGGCTTGTCGATCACCAGCAAATGATTGTCTTCCAGCAGTATCCTGAACTCGGCACCCGGTACCGTGTGGGAGGGCTTCTCCGCCACCCTGATCGGCGGGATACGGACAACATCGCCCTCCTTCAACCGATACGTCTGGTCGATACGGCCTTTGTTGACACGCACCTCTCCCGACCGCAGTACACGGTAAATATGGCTTTTGGGAACACCTTTACAGATGCGCAATAGAAAATTATCAATACGCTGGTCGGCTTCTTCGTCTGAAATAGTCACCAGTCGGACCTGAGCGGGAAGCCGGGCAGACTGGTCAAGCGCAGAAGAAACAGTCCGTTCCCCAGAAAATCTCGCTAAGTCCTTCATTTTGAATGATATACTTTGTTTCGCACCGGTTACAAATCTGGTGTAGGTGTAAGAATAAAAAGCACATTCTACACAGGGGCGTCTCCATCGGCCTCGCCGAATTGCAAATTCGATGGAAAAGATGTGTATGCACCATCCTTGCGCGAGTCAGGGTTGCACCGCTGTTGCAATCGGATAGCGCGCATCGATGTTGAACAAGATTGCTTGAAATTTATAGGATAAGTCCGGCAAGCACGCCTGTACGGCAGGATTCGTTGGCGCATACGGGACCAAAGTCGGAGGAGACGCGCCGCCATGCACAAGGTATGGCGGGCATCGCTTCAGGATTGGCTCAGGCGCGGCGCGAACGCTGCTGTTGACAGGTTGCTCGCTGGTTGATGTGATTGACCCCTGTTTGCCGATTCTTCTTGACCCATGATGTGTTTGGCTCAAATTTACTGCTCGCTGCCTGCCGTTGCGCTCGACTCGTTCGACATGCGCAACGCGGATGAAGCGCGCGTTCGGCAGGCTGTTCAATTCCATCCGCGCCCCGTTGTGGTCCCAGCGCATTTGTGTCTGTATCGCGCTCCCGCACACTAAGGCTTTACCTCTCTCAAGCTCTCCGTTCTCGCGTACATCCCTGTACCTTGGCCACGTTGGCGACTTCGCCGGATGTGGCACTAAAAATGACCTCAGAGTCACGGAGCACAAAAAATGAAACGCATGTTGTTTAACGCTACGCAGCAGGAAGAACTGCGCGTGGCGATTGTCGATGGGCAGAAGCTCATCGATATTGATATCGAGACAACGGGGCGCGAGCAACGCAAGTCCAATATCTATAAGGGCATCATTACCCGTATCGAACCTTCCCTGGAAGCCTGCTTTGTCAATTATGGCGAAGAACGTCATGGCTTCCTTCCCTTCAAGGAAGTAGCCCGTAGTTATTTCAAGGACGGCGTCGACGTCCGGAACGCCTCCATCAAGGAAGCGCTGCGCGAAGGCCAGGAAATCATGGTCCAGGTCGAAAAGGAAGAGCGCGGCAACAAGGGCGCGGCACTGACCTCCTTCATTTCGCTGGCTGGCCGCTATCTGGTCCTGATGCCAAATAACCCCCGGGGTGGCGGCGTTTCTCGCCGGGTTGAAGGTGAGGACCGTCAGGAATTGCGCGAAACCATGGACAAGCTGGACCTGCCTTCCGGGATGTCCGTTATTGCCCGTACAGCAGGAATCGGCCGCAACGTCGAAGAACTGCAGTGGGACCTGAATTACCTGATGCAATTGTGGCGTGCCATCGAAGGTGCCGGCAAATCGGCGCCAGGCGCTTTCCTGATTTACCAGGAGTCCTCGCTGGTAATCCGCGCGATCCGCGACTATTTCCAGCCTGATATCGGCGAAATCCTGATCGACACGGACGACATCTACGAACAGGCTCAGCAATTCATGAGCCACGTAATGCCGGACATGGTGCACCGGGTCAAGCGCTACCGTGATGACGTCCCGCTGTTCTCGCGCTTCCAGATCGAACACCAGATCGAAACCGCTTACTCCCGCACTGTTCCCCTTCCCTCCGGTGGCGCCATTGTCATCGATCACACTGAAGCCCTGGTTTCCATCGACGTCAACTCGGCACGCGCGACTCGCGGCAGTGACATCGAAACAACGGCACTCCATACCAATCTTGAAGCTGCCGACGAAGTTGCGCGCCAGTTGCGCCTGCGCGATCTGGGTGGCCTGATTGTGATCGACTTCATCGACATGGAGAATGCCAAGAACCAGCGTGAAGTAGAAACCCGCCTCAAGGACGCCCTGCGCTACGACCGCGCCCGCGTTCAGATGGGCAAGATTTCCCGTTTTGGCCTGATGGAGCTTTCCCGTCAGCGCCTGCGTCCTTCACTGTCCGAAGGCAGCCATGTGACCTGTCCGCGCTGCAACGGCACTGGACATATCCGCGATACCGAATCCTCCGCATTGCAAGTCCTGCGCATTATTCAGGAAGAGTCAATGAAGGAAAATTCCGCCGCCATCCACGTTCAGGCGCCGGTTGACGTAGCGGCATTCCTGCTGAACGAGAAACGTGGCGAAATCCTGAAAATCGAAACACGTCATCGTGTGACGATCATCCTGATTCCCAACAAGCATCTCGAAACGCCGCATTACAAGCTTGAACGGATCAAGCATGACGATCCGCGCCTCGAAGAAGTGCAGGCCAGCTACGATATGGCTGAGGAAGCGGACACCGACATCAGCTATGAGAAACGCCAGAAGGAGGAAGTGCGTCCGCGCCAGGAAGCCGTGGTCAAGGGAATCACTCCCGACCAACCGGCGCCGATCGTCGAACGCAAGCCAGTCCAGCCTGCTCCTGTTCCGGCCCCAGTTATGCCGCCGGCGGAAGAAGGTTTCTTCAGCCGCATGTTTGGCTTCTTCCGCAAGAAGCCGGTTGCCCCGGTCGCTGCTCCGATCCCGGTAGTTGAAGAGAAGCCTCAGCAAAGCCGTGAGCGGAATGACCGAAGTGGTCGCAACCGCAATCGCGGCCGTGGCCGTGGCCGTGACCGCAATGAAGAGCGTGAAGAAACCGCAACTAAACAGACGGTCGCACCAGCAGGCGACGCGCAACCGGCACAGCGTGAACCACGCCAACCTCGCCCACCGCGCGAGCCGAAAGAAGGACGCGAACCGAAAGAGGCGCGTGAGCCACGTGAAGGCCGCGAGCGTGAAGCCCGTGAAGGAAATGAAGGAAAACGCGAGCGCGGTGAGCGTCAGCAGCGCCAGCGCGAAGAGCGCAAGGAAACAGCAGCACCTGAAGAACTGCTGAACGTAGCCCAGTCAGCGGGTATTTCTGCGACAGCTCCCCTTGCCTCGGTTGATTTCACCACTTCCGACGCTGAAACATTTGCTGGCCTGGAGGGAGGCGAAAACGAGTCCGGCGAGCAAGGCGAAGAACGCCGTCGCCGTCGCCGTCGTGGCGGACGCAACCGTAACCGACGTGACCGCGAAGGCATGGAGCTCAGCGGAACAGGCATCGAGCAGGAAAACGTGGACGCAACTGCAACTACAGCTACAACGGACGGACAACCGGTTCAGTTGGAAATTGCTGAAGTAAGCGAGGTGACCTCGCAAGCCAAGGTTGCCACCGTCACCCCTATGCCCGAAGTGCAGCAGGCAGACCATGCAGCGTCCACACCGGCCTTTACCCTGCCAACCGGAACTGAACGCAGCGATATTGCCGCTGCTGAGCAATCCGTTCAACCGGCAGAAGCAACGCCTGCCGTCGAGGCGTACTCCGCACCGGCTGAACAGGTAGCCACTCCGGCCCAGACCGTTGAAGCGCCAATCGCTGCAGAGTCGATGGCCGAAGCGATCGCCACGCCAGCACCAGCTCCCGTAATTGAACCTGTGCCAGTGCCGGAACCTGTGCCAATGCCAGAACCTGAACCTGTGCCAGTGCCGGAACCTGTGTCAATGCCAGAACCTGAACCTGTCCCAGTGCCGGAACCTGTCGCTGCGCAAGCTCCTGTCGGACCGACGTCGATACAAGCGGATAGCTTGCAAGAGATGCTGGCAAAGGCTGGACTGACGCTGGCAGTAACCGATCCGGTCAAACTGCGTGCCGCGCAGGAAGCCTCGGCAGCAGTTGCGCCCGCCCCGCGTGTGCCGCGTGAGCGCAAGCCGTTGCCGCCGGTGTCGAACGAACCGCTGGTTCAGGTAGAAACACGTCGCTGATAAAGTCGGGAATTCCATTGGTTTAATGGGATTCCCCGTCGTTATTGCGGCGTATGATCTTTCCGTGCCAGAAGGAAGTCGAAACGATGTTGGCCGGAATACACGACTCGATGCCGGCAAATCAGAAAAAGGGAGCTACGCTCCCTTTTTTCTTGCCTGAAGGATAAATCGTCGCGCAATATGTGCGGCATCCGTTACCGTATCTTCTTGCACTGCGTTATGTCCCTACCTCCCCACCTCAGTCGTCCCGCAGCCGTTTCAGTCCAGGAAGCCTTTTGGTACTGGCTGAAACTTGGGTTCATCAGTTTTGGCGGTCCGGCCGGGCAAATAGCCATCATGCATACTGACCTGGTCGAACGAAAACGCTGGATTTCCGAGCAGCGTTTCCTGCATGCGCTTAACTACTGCATGCTGCTGCCGGGGCCGGAAGCTACGCAACTGGCCATCTATATCGGTTGGTTGATGCACCGGACCTGGGGTGGTGTGCTTGCCGGCGTCTTGTTCGTGCTGCCATCGCTGCTGCTTCTCGGCATACTGTCGTGGATTTATCTGGCGTTTGGCAATGTCCCGGTGATCGCCGGGATCCTCTACGGAATCAAACCCGCGGTTGTCGCCATCGTCCTTGCCGCTGCATGGCGTATCGGGTCCCGCACTTTAAAAAATAGCGTACTGATCAGCATCGCCATCGCCGCATTCCTTGCCATTACCGTTGCGCGCATCCCCTTTCCGCTGATCGTGCTGGCCGCTGCCGCCATTGGTTTTGCAGGTGGACGCTGGCATCCAGAAAAATTCCGTACAGGTGGCGCGCATGCCAATTCGGTCAAGACGTCATATGGCCCGGCGCTGATCGACGACACGACACCAACACCGGATCACGCCAGATTTTCCTGGGCCAAGCTGGCTGCAGTTGCTGCTTCCGGACTGGCCCTCGGCCTTGCAGGCTGGGCAATGCTGGCCAGCCGTTTCGGGGTCGACGGTGTGTTGCCTCAGATGGGCTGGTTTTTTACCAAGGCCGCTATGCTGACCTTCGGCGGCGCCTATGCCGTCCTTCCCTATGTCTACCAGGGCGCCGTCACCAACTTTCACTGGCTCTCTCCGGTGCAGATGATTGATGGTCTTGCCCTTGGTGAAACCACGCCGGGCCCCTTGATCATGATTGTCGCCTTCGTCGGTTTCGTTGGTGGCTGGACCAAGGAGATATTCGGTCCGGAAAGCACTCTGCTCGCCGGATGGGCTGGCGCTTCTGTGGCAACCTTCTTTACGTTTCTGCCCTCTTTTATTTTTATCCTGGTGGGTGGCCCGCTCGTAGAATCCACCCGTGACAATATTCGGCTCACCGCTCCCCTGACCGCAATCTCAGCCGCAGTGGTCGGCGTAATCGTCAGCCTTGCGGTATTTTTTGGGGAGCACGTCTTTCGCGTTGCGCAGATGCCCGGCGGGTGGGACATTTCCGCAATACTGATTGCCCTCGCAGCGGCCGTGGCGCTCTTTCGCTACAAGGTAGGTACAATCACACTAATCGGAGCCTGTGCAGTTGCGGGGCTCGTGGTATCTTATCTGCACTAGGAACCGCCTGAAATCCTTACAACGCAACGAATAGCATGGCAGAACGAATTATTCCTCTCGCTGACCACCGCCTGCTCAATATGGCGCCGGTGATCCCATCGACGCTCGAAGCGCCGAATGGCCTGCTGTCGGACACGCTTGCGCGCCCATTGCAGGATCTGCGGATTTCAGTGACCGATCGCTGTAATTTCCGCTGCGTCTACTGCATGCCGAAAGAAGTGTTCGACAAGAACTATGCATTCCTGCCGCATTCTTCCCTGTTGTCGTTCGAGGAAATTACCCGCATTGCAAAGATCTTTGTCGCACATGGTGTACGCAAGATTCGCCTGACCGGCGGCGAGCCGCTCCTGCGCAAAAACCTGGAAAACCTGATCGCAATGCTCAGCGAGCTGAAAACGCCCGACGGAGCGGCTCTCGATTTGACCCTGACTACCAACGCATCCCTGCTGGCACGCAAGGCGCAGGCCTTGAAAGACGCCGGTCTGCAACGCGTAACGGTATCGCTTGACTCATTGGACGAGGCCACCTTCCGCCGTATGAACGATGTGGATTTCCCGGTTGCCGATGTACTGCGCGGCATCGAAGAAGCTCACCGCGTCGGCCTTGGCCCAATCAAGATCAATATGGTGGTCAAGGGTGGCATGAACGATCAGGAAATCATTCCGATGGCACGCTACTTCAAGGGCTCGCCTTTCATTCTGCGTTTTATCGAGTATATGGACGTGGGCGCCAGCAATGGCTGGAAAATGGACGAAGTCATTCCCTCTGCCGAAGTGGTACGCCGCATCAGTGCAGAAATGCCGTTGCAGGAAATCGAGCCGAACTATACCGGAGAAACAGCGGAGCGCTGGCAGTACAAAGACGGCAGCGGTGAGATTGGCGTCATCTCCAGCGTCACGCAGGCATTCTGCCACGACTGCACGCGGGCACGCCTGTCTACCGAAGGCAAGCTCTACACCTGTCTGTTTGCAACGAGTGGACATGATTTGCGTGCGCTGCTGCGTGCCGGTCGCAGTGATGAAGAAATCTCAACTGTGGTTGCGCACTTGTGGCGTGCGCGCTCGGATCGTTATTCCGAACTCCGCACCGCCAACACAGAAGGCCTTACACAAGCTGTACGCAAAGTGGAGATGTCGTACATCGGTGGCTGACCGCCATCAGTCCCCTACCTTTCGCTCAGATGCGAAAACGCTTCTTCCTGGCTCGCATACAGCGACGGCTCGGCATCATGCCGCTTGAACGCGCTGCCGAAATAACTGCGCATGAAAGCACTGCTGGTATAGCGGGTCACGCGACTGTAATAGGTTGCCGACAAGTCGTGCACCATATCGACATAGGTATCAAGCAACTCGGGCGTGATCGAAAAATTGTCATAGTTAATGACGGCAGGCACTTTTTTGCCCAACGGCGCCAACAAGGCGCACACATGTTCACGGATCGCTTCAATGTCCGCGACGTTACGTACTTCGAAACCTTCGAAGTTCACGAAGAAGATATTCCGTTTCTGGTTATAGGTCAGCCGTTGCCCCAATGGCAGGTAGAGAATGTCATTACGCAGTCCCATCGGATTAGGCCTGAAAATTCTGGCGTCCATTAACTTCAGGTCGGGGCTGACCACCGGTCTGAAGTTCATCTGCGATAGCACATCGCGCTCAAGGTCAATGCCTGGTGCAATCTCAATGACTTCCAGTCCGGCATGCACCAGGCGGAATACGCAACGCTCGGTAATGTAGAGCACCGATTGGCCTCGCTGCATCGCATAGTCACCGCTGAAGGTGCGGTGTTCCACTTCCTCAACAAATTTTTGCGCCGCACCCTCACGCCGGATGGCGAGCTTGCCATCTGCGATCGCGATATCAAGGCCACCGGCCGTAAATGTGCCGACAAAGACGACCTTTTTGGCATTCTGGCTGATATTGATGAAGCCACCAGCCCCGGCGAGCCGCGGACCAAATTTGCTGACATTCAGATTGCCGTGACGATCAGCCTGGGCAAGGCCCAGAAAGGCGACGTCGAGTCCACCCCCATCATAAAAATCAAACTGATAAGGCTGATCGATGATCGCCTCGGCATTTGTCGCGGCGCCAAAATTCAGTCCGCCTGCGGGGATGCCGCCAATGACCCCAGGTTCCGCCGTGAGGGTAACGAGGTCCAGCACCTTTTCTTCCGCGGCGACGGCGGCTACGCCTTCGGGCATGCCTATACCGAGATTGACGACATTGTTCGGTTTGATTTCCAGAAGTGCGCGGCGCGCAATAATCTTGCGTTCGCTCATTTCCATTGGTTGAATCGATGACATCGGCACCCGCATTTCGCCGGCAAATGCCGGACTATAGGCTTCGACGAAGGTCTGCATCTGGAATTCCGGCTTTTCCGCGACGACTACGCAATCCACGAGAATTCCCGGGATCTTTACCTGGCGTGGATTGAGCGAGCCGCTCTCGGCAATACGCTCCACCTGTACGATCACAATGCCGCCAGAGTTGTGCGCCGCCATGGCAATGGCCAGCGCTTCCAGCGTCAGCGCCTCTTTTTCCATGGTGATGTTACCGTCCGGATCGGCGGTAGTACCCCGGATAATTCCCACATTGATTGGCAAGGCTTTGTAGAAGAGGTATTCCTTGCCACCAACCGTCATCAACTCGACCAGGTCTTCGGTGGTCGATTCATTGATCTTGCCGCCGCCATGCCGTGGATCGACGAAGGTGCCGAGTCCCACCTCGGAGAGCATGCCCGGTTTGCCTGCGGCGATATCGCGGAAGAGATGGGTAATGACCCCCTGGGGCAGGTTATACGCTTCGATTTTATTGGCAATGGCCAGTTGCTGAAGCTTGGGCACCAACCCCCAATGCCCGCCGATAACGCGCTTGATCAAGCCTTCGTGGCCAAGGTGATTGAGCCCACGATCTTTACCGTCGCCCTGCCCGGCGGCATAGACCAGTGTCAGGTTGGACGGTGTGCCTCTACCGAGCAGTTCTTCCTCGCTTTCGAGGAATCGTTTTTCCAGGGCAACCGCAATGTTTTCGGCAAAGCCGATTCCCACGAAGCCGCCGGTCGCGATGGTATCGCCATTGTGAATAAGGCGCACTGCCTCGGCGGCAGTGACAATCTTATGCCGGTGCGATGGCCGGGATCCTCCCGACATCGGGTCGGAGATGCGATGTACCATGGGTTCCTCCGTGGCGGGCTAGAAGCGGTATGCGGCAGATTATGCCGCAAGCAACAGCATTTCGGCACGAAGCAATTACGATAGCAATCGACGACATTGACAACATGGCATGATTATGCTTTTGGCAACTGCATAGCAGTTTATGCGGTGTTTTGATTGGAGAATTCTCTACGGTTCAGGTGTGGCGGATGATTCAGTTTCAGCCTGTTTTGGCGTCGCAAGAACCTTATCAATCCGTTTCCCATCCAGATCCATGATCTCAAAGGTCCAGCCTTCCCATTCGCATCGATCCGCCGTCGCCGGAATGCGTCCGAGCAGTAGCATCATCATCCCGCTCAGCGTGTTATAGCGTCCGCGCTCCTCTTCCGGTACGCCCTTGAGGCTCAACCTGTCCTTGAGTTCCGGGATTGGAATCAGTCCATCCAGCAGCCACGAGCCATCTTCGCGCTGCACGGCCCAGGCATCTTCGGCGCGATGCGTCTTGAACTCCCCGGTGATGGCTTCCATCACGTCTTGCAGGGTGACGATCCCTTGTACCTCACCGTATTCATCCACGATGAATGCCAGCTGCACACCCGAGTTCTTGAAGTTTTCAAGCAACTCCATCCCGGTCAGCGATTCAGGCACGAACACTGCCGGTTGCAGGCTGGTATCGAGGCTGGGTTTTTCGCCGCGCAGGCTTTGAGCGAGTAACTGGCGTGCATTGGCGACGCCAAGCACTTCATTCCATCCGCCACGCACGACCGGATAACGAGAGTGGTCGCTGCGCTCGAAGCGCTTAAGATTTTCCTCTAGCGGCTCTTCAACGTCGAAGTACACAATGTCGCTGCGTGGAACCATCAGCGAAGCGATCTGGCGATCGTCCAATCGGAACACGTTGCGTACCATCTGGTGTTCGTGATGCTCAATTACCCCTGCGCTGGAACCCTCGGCCAGCATCAGGTTGATCTCTTCCTGTGTGACGCTCGGTTCGGTATTTTCCCGGACGCCGAAAAAACGCAGCATCAATTGCGTAGAACCCGACAACAGTTTGACGAAAGGCTTGGTGATGGCGGCCAGCCATAGCATGGGCCGGGCGACAAGGCGTGCAATCGGTTCCGGGCTGATCTGTCCCAACCGCTTGGGAACAAGCTCGCCGAGCACAATCGAAAAATACGTGATGCAGACAACCACCAGGCCGGTAGCGAGATACTGCGACGTCGGAGGTTCAATGCCCATCTTGACCAGCCAGTTGCCGAAGGGTTGCGCCAGAGTTGCTTCACCGACGATACCGTTGAGCACACCGATTGAGGTAATACCGATTTGCACCGTTGACAGAAACCGATTGGGATCGTCGCCAAGTTGAATTGCCGCAGCGGCTGCAGCATCCCCTGCGTCGGCAAGTCGCTGCAGTCGCGCCCTGCGCGCCGTCACCAGCGCAATTTCCGACATCGCGAAGATGCCATTGACAATAATCAGGCCAAATAAAATGGCGATTTCCATGGGTACGGACGTAAAGATGCGAGAATTGGTGGCAATGGCCACGTGCCGCGATGCAATGATGGATAGAACTTATCACAAAATACAGACGAATACAGACGCGTCGGCAAACCGGCGGTTTATCACTTAAACGGCAAGTTTGCGGTAATCGGCGTCCATGCTGCTGCGTTACGGTTTTCAACCGCTGCGGCATTCATACGTACAAGAATCCGGGGATGGCTGCGGCGAAGACCAAATTCCTGGCATGCGGGACTCGCGGAAACCTTCTAAGGGCCGCGTAGGCCGGTAGCGATTCTATTCTTCCGCCATGTCGGGCGTAGCGGTCCCGAGCACGAGTTGTGCTGTTTCGGAAGGTAAAGCTTCCACCGACTTAAGTTTGCGCGTCATCTGACGCGTCCTCGTCTCGGCCTGTTCGATATTCTTTGCCGCGCGCTCCAGCGTCGTTTTGGTAGCCGCAAGGACGTCGCCGAATTTCCCAAACTCCGTCTTCACCGCGCCGAGCACTTGCCATACTTCAGATGAGCGCTTCTCAAGCGCCAGCGTACGGAATCCCATTTGCAAGCTGTTCAGCAACGCCGACAAGGTGCAAGGGCCGGCGATCGTAACCCGGCATACCCGCTGCAATTCGTCGGCAAGGCCGGGACGACGCATAACCTCCGCGTAGAGTCCTTCGGTCGGCAGGAACAGGATGGCGAAGTCCGTCGTCAGCGGCGGCGACAGGTATTTCTCGGCGATGGTTTTTGCTTCGATACGGATTGTACGCTCCAGGTCGCGGCCGGCGGCAGCCACGCCCTCGGCATCAGCGTGCTCGGCTGCTTCAGCGAGACGTTCGTACTGTTCCTTCGGAAACTTGGCATCGATCGGCATCCATACCGGACGTGCCGTATCGTCCTGTCCCGGCAGGCGGATGGCAAATTCAACCCGCTCTCCGGTGCCGGGCACGGTTTCTACATTCTTCCCATACTGATCCGGCGTCAATACCTGCTCAAGCAGCATCCCCAGTTGCACTTCACCCCACGTTCCTCGTGTCTTTACATTGGTCAGAACTCGCTTGAGGTCGCCCACGCCAATGGCGAGCTGTTGCATCTCGCCCAGTCCCTGATGGACTTTCTCCAGCCTGTCCGAAACCAGCTTGAAAGACTCACCAAGACGCTGTTCCAGCGTCGCATGCAGTTTTTCGTCAACCGTCCGGCGCATTTCTTCGAGGCGCATACCATTGTCGGTCTGGAGATCTCGAATCTTTGCTTCCAGTGTGGCGCGTACTTCTCCCATGCGTTGGGAGTGGGATTCGGTCAACTGTGCCAGCCCCTGATTCAGGGAATCGCCGAAGCGCTTGAGTGAACTTGCCTGCTCTTCACGAGCGGCATGCGCCTGTGTCGTCATTGCCTGACGCATGGCTTCAAGTTGTTGTGCATTGGCTTCGTTGAGCTTGGCAAGTTGCTGCGCAAAGCTGTCGATCTGGCTGTTCTGCAATCTTGCGACGTTGGTGAACTGTCCCAATAACGCCTGCTGGAATTGCGTGAAGTTGCCGCCCATTTCCTGCCGTGTGCTTTGCGCGGCAGAACGTATTTCATTACGAAGCTCACGTTCCAGCCTTTCGCCGGTTTGTTGCTGATGACGCTGCAGTTCATTCTGCAGATGGACTAGTTGCGCTGCGCTCTCTGTGCCGCGTGGACGCAACAGGATCGCAAGCTGTAGAAGCACGATCACCGTTGCGGCAATCACAAGGATCAATTCAGTGGAAGTCATGGATGTTGACCCTGCAAGGGTGAAGAAGTTGAATGCAATCGCACATCGCAAACTGCAAATTGCAAATTGCGGCCTGCCGTGTCAGCCAGCCTTGTTACGCATCCAGTCGGCAGTCTGATAGAAGGAATGCAATAGCCGCTCCCGCAAACCCTCTTCGATGCCGACATCCTGCATGGCGAAGGCCATGCAACGCAGCCATTGATCGCGTTCCTGCGAGGCGATCGCGTAAGGAAGATGTCGCGCGCGCAGGCGCGGATGACCAAAGCGCTCGACATACATATCCGGCCCACCGGTCCAGCCACAGAGAAACCAATAGAGTTTGTCACGCGAACCATCCATTGATGCGGGATGCAATCCGCGTATCAGTGCAAATTCAGGTTCGAGTTCCATCAGGTCATAAAAGCGATCGACGAGTTCGCGAATTTTTTCCGCTCCGCCGATGAGTTCGAACACGGTCGATTGTTGTGTTTCTTCGGTAGTCATAAGTTGAATGATAGCGCATTCGAATGTCCTGACGGAATTGAAATCCACTCGTTCTGATCGCCCTAAATGTTCCGTCAGGCAGCGTTAACTGTCGCGCATATGCACGCTTCCATATGGAAATAGTGCCTATTTTTTAAGCACTTGTTGCGTGTTTTTGATACTTCGCAACAGCAAGTTTGACGTGTGGCAACCACTGCTTTGAGGCTTCGCAAGTAAAGACTACTTAGCAATTTCCCCTCTAGTTTAATGATTACCATTGTTTAAAAGGTAATACGGAAACACCACCGAAAAGGAGTTTCCGAGCAACTTATTTCCAAATGAAAAGAGCTCGGCCGACAGGCCCGGAACGTGTGCAAAGCATAACGCAACGGGCGATCAAAGGCTTGAGATTGTTGTAAACGACATACCTGGTAGAAACGCCATGCGAGACTTGATGATCACGAATTCTTCCCGGTTGGAATTATCCATGCGGCTTACGGATGTCCTGATACTGGAAATCGCAGGTGGGCTAGCGAGCCTGATCCATTTCCATGTACCCCTGGCGGACACGCCACCTATCCATACCGTACTGCTGCATTTCTGCAGTGCCCTTGCTTTCCTGTTGTTTCCTCAGTTCGAGTTATACACATCCTGGCGCGGGCGTTCGCTGCCCGACATGTTTGTTCGCCTTGGCGCAGCCTGGGGTGTTGTCCTGCTGATCGGTCTGTTCTTCAGCTTCCTGGTCCACCACGTCGGCAATGTGTCGCGCTTGTGGATGTTTTACTGGTATGCCAGCGGGTTGGCATCGCTTGCGCTGTTCCGATTCGTTGTCTATTACGTGCTCCGCTACCTGCGCGCCAAGGGCCTCAACAACAAACGCGTGGTGATCGTCGGCTATGGCAACACAGGCAGGGAAATGCATCGCCGTGCTTTACAACAGGACTGGACCGGCTATGACGTCAAGGCCGTATGCGCGGACCCGGAAGACGCCGACAAGATTCTCGACCCGTCCATCACTCGCATCAACGATGCCAAGCAGATTCACGACTATGTGGTTGCCAATCATATTCATGAAATCTGGATTACGCTGCCGCTGATGGCATCGCCGCGCCTGCAGGAATTGCAGTACCAGTTGCGCAATACCCTGGTTGATATTCGCTGGGTACCGGACATCCTCGGTCTTCAAATGCTCGGCAACAAGATGGGTAACTTCCTCGGACTGCCCGTCGTCGACCTTAACCAGCCGATCTCCAGCGGCGTGAATGGCATTGTCAAGGATCTGTTTGATCGTACCTTTGCCATCGTTGCACTCATCCTTCTACTGCCGCTGTTCATAGTGATCGCTATTCTGATCAAGCAGAGCTCACCGGGTCCCGTGTTGTTCCGCCAACCACGTCTCGGCTTGAACGGTCGTGAATTCAAGGTTTACAAGTTCAGGACCATGAAGGTACACCAGGAACAGAACATCGTGACGCAGGCTACCAAGAACGACCCGCGCATCACGCCCATCGGCGGTTTCCTGCGTCGCACCAGCCTGGACGAACTTCCTCAGTTCATCAACGTCCTGCTGGGCGACATGTCGGTCGTCGGTCCACGCCCACATGCCCTTCAGCACAACGAAATGTACAAGGATCTCCTCGAGACCTACATGCTGCGCCATCGCGTCAAGCCCGGCATTACCGGATGGGCACAGATTCACGGCCACCGCGGTGAAACCGACACTGTCGACAAGATGGCCCGCCGCGTCGAGTTCGATCTGCATTACATCCAGCACTGGTCGCTCTGGATGGATGTGCGGATCATCATCTGGACCGCATTTAAGGGATGGACCGGCAAGAACGCGTACTGAGTCAGGACGACACTCTGACCTTGCGGGCAGCACCATGGTGCGACTTACCTGCCAGACACCACAATGGACAAGCAAAGGCTTATGCAAACTTTTGAACGCAATGACAACAGGAGGATGGCATCTTCAAGCATGTCGCAGAGATCCTGCCTGATGGCCGCTATCGCCCTCTTCTGCGTGATGGCCGCCATCGGTAACGTACCGGATACAGCAAACGCACTTTCGGCGGTCATCTACGACAAGCTGTTGCACTTCACTGCGTATGCGTTGATCAGCACGCTGGTGTACGTCGGCTTGCGTGGCGCGCCAGCGGTGCGTGCATTGCGTACCCTGGTTTCCATCTTCGTTCTTGGCAGCATCGTCGAAATGATCCAGCTTGCCCTTCCATATCGCAATCCGAACTGGCTGGACTGGAAGTTTGACATGCTGGCCGCCTTGACCTGCGTCGGCATGCTGATGCTTCTTCATCCGGTCATCACGGCGCGTCAGGCTTTGCGTATCGAGCGAATTAACCACCGCCCTGCGCGAAAGCCATAAATCCATGTCTTTTCCGAACAAGAGCACTATGCTGAAGAAGATTACCAAAGCGGTATTTCCTGTTGCGGGCGTAGGCACGTCCTTCCTGCCTGCAACCAAGACCAGTCCGAAGGAAATGCTGGCGATCGTCGACAAGCCCCTGATCCAGTATGCAGTCGAAGAAGCCATTGCCGCAGGCATCACCGAAATGATCTTTGTCACCGGGCGCAACAAGCGTGCGATCGAGGACCATTTCGACAAGGCTTTGGAACTGGAAGCAGAACTCGAAGCACGAAATGAAGAAGCCCTGCTCCACATGATCCGAGGCATCAAGCCGGAGCACGTCGAGTGTTTCTATGTACGCCAGGAAGAAGCGCTTGGGCTAGGCCACGCAGTACTCTGTGCCGAGCGCCTGATCAAGGACGAAGCATTTGCGGTCATTCTCGCGGATGACTTGCTCGATGCGCAGACACCAGTAATCAGCCAGATGGTGGCGCAGTATGAAAAGCTGGGAAACAGCATTATCGGCGTCGAAATCATTGCGCGCGAGCATAGCCGCACATGCGGCGTAATCGCAGGCAGTACGCATGAAGAACGTATGATCAAGATGCACGGCATTGTGGAAAAGCCAGCACCAGAGAACGCGCCCTCAACACTTGGCGTGGTAGGCCGCTACATTCTCACGCCTGCAATCTTCGAGCATCTGCGCAACTTGCGTCCGAGCCCCAGTGGCGAGTTACACCTGACAGATGCCATCGGCAGCCTGCTCGCCAGCGAACAGGTCATGGCCTATCAGTTTGAAGGCATACGTTACGACTGCGGCACGAAGTTCGGTTATCTGCAGGCGACTGTGCAGTTCGCACTTCGGCATCCGGAAGTCCGTGATGAGTTTCGCGCCTTCCTGCAGCACCTTCCATTTGGCCACGCGATGGAAGCCATGTCTTCTACGGACGCAGCAGCGCCTGGTGCGTCGTCAACCCGCGCGCCTAACCCGATATCACTACCAGTACCAATGCCAATGCCTATGCCAATGCAACAGCCACTGCAGGTTAAATCATGAACAACAAGGAATCCCCGATGACAACCAATCCGCAAGTACCAGATCATCTGGTGCCGACACGTTCCGAACCGGTGCGCAAGGTAGCCTTGATCACCGGTGTCAGCGGACAGGACGGCGCCTACCTCGCCGAATTCCTGCTTGGCAAGGGTTACATCGTTCACGGTATCAAACGGCGCACCTCCAAATTCAATACCGAGCGTATCGATCATCTGTATCAAGGGCCGCAGGAAGAAGAGCGACGTTTCATTCTGTACCACGGCGACATGACTGACTCGACTTCGCTGCTACGAATCATCCAGGAGACACAGCCAGACGAGATCTATAACCTTGCAGCGCAAAGCCATGTCGCGGTGTCGTTCGAGGAACCGGAGTACACCGCCAATTCGGATGCATTGGGGCCGCTACGCATCCTCGAAACATTGCGACGTCTCGGACTGGAAAAGAAAACCCGTTTCTATCAGGCGTCGACGTCCGAAATGTACGGCGACGTACACGACGCGCCCGCATCGGAAGATACGCCGTTCAAGCCTCGCAGCCCATATGCGATTGCCAAGCTGTATGCGCACTGGATGACGGTGAACTACCGCGAAGCCTATGGCATGTATGCCTGCAACGGCATCCTTTTCAATCATGAATCGCCCTTGCGCGGCGAAACCTTTGTGACGCGCAAGATCACGCGCGGCCTGGCTCGCATTGTGCTCGGTCATCAAGACTGCGTTTATCTCGGGAACCTGAATGCACGTCGCGATTGGGGTCATGCAAAGGATTATGTCGAGATGCAGTGGCGCATGCTGCAACAAGACGAACCGGAAGACTTTGTCATTGCCACCGGCATTCAGCACAGCGTGCGCGACTTTATCAATGCCGCCGCCAATGAACTCGGCCTGGTGATCGCGTGGCAAGGGGAAGGCCTCGAAGAAACCGCAATTGTGGTCGATACCGGCACGCATAAGGGCGTGGCAAAGGGACAAATCATCGTACGCGTCGATCCGCGTTACTTCCGTCCAACGGAAGTCGACAGCATGCTCGGCGATGCGAGCAAGGCCAGGGAAAAGCTTGGATGGAAACCCAAGGTGACCTTCGAAGAACTGGTAAGGGAAATGGTTCGGGCTGATCTCGAGTCCGCAGGGAAGGACCATTTCTTCCAGCAGCACGACCATGCATCACATGCATACAACGTTTGACTGATCGCTGCAACGGTTGTGATCCACCCACTCTTAACCGCCACAGCGATTGCGATTAGCCATCAAAAGGAAGCACATGAAAACCAATCTACAAAAACGTATTTACGTCGCCGGACACCGTGGACTCGTTGGTTCCGCCATCGTGCGCGCACTTCGCAAGCGCGACTACACCAACATCATTACCCGCACGCATTCCGAACTTGAACTGACCGATCAGGCTCAGGTTCGCGCCTTCTTCGCGGAAAACCAGATCGACGAGGTCTATCTCGCCGCTGCGCGCGTCGGTGGCATCCATGCCAACAACACCTACCCTGCCGAGTTCATCTACGACAACATGATGGTGCAGGCCAACGTCATCAACGAAGCCTACCGCGCCGGCGTCAAGCGCCTGCTGTTTCTTGGGTCGTCGTGCATTTATCCGCGCCTCGCGGAACAGCCGATCCGTGAAGAATATCTGATGAACGGCCCGCTGGAGCCAACCAACGAGCCCTATGCGATTGCAAAGATTGCCGGCATCAAGATGTGCGAAAGCTACAACCGCCAGTATGGCACCGACTACCGCAGTGTCATGCCGACCAATCTTTACGGTCCGGGCGATAACTATCATCCGGAAAACAGTCACGTCATCCCGGCACTGATTCGCCGCTTCCATGAAGCAAAACTGAGCGGAGCGAAGAAAGTCACCATCTGGGGTACCGGTACGCCACGCCGCGAATTTCTGTATGTCGACGACATGGCGGATGCATGCCTGCACGTTATGGAACTGGACCGTGATACCTATGAAAAACACACCACACCAATGTTGTCCCACATCAATGTAGGCACAGGTGAGGACGTCACAATACGTGAAGTTGCTGAAGTCATAAGAAAAGCAACCGGCTTCCAGGGTGATATCGAGTTTGATACGAGCAAGCCGGACGGTACGCCACGCAAACTGATGAACACCGCCAAGCTGACTGCGCTTGGCTGGCGACCCGGGATGCGCCTGGGTGAAGGTATCAAGGAAACGTACGCACACTTTCAGGCGGACTACAAGGGATAGGCGTTAATACCCCTTCCCGTCAAGCAAACGACGACAAGTACAAAGCCTGGATAGCGGGACGGAACAATAGCTGAAACTGAAACAAACACTGCGGCGGATCGCTGCCGCAGCGGTACCAAGACCAAGTCGCCGCAGGCAATGCCGCCTGCGGCGAAACACGGAGAAACGGTAGCAACGAAGTCGAACAGCACCTGACATTGCAGTCGTCATCATCTCGGCCGACACCAAGCCTCAAGCCATGTCGACGGTCCGGCGCAGGACGTATGCCTGTCTCAGGATGCCGCGCTTCCACTCATCGAGCATAACCATGATTACACCACCACCGCTTTCACCAATAGAAGTCATGACCAATCTGGTCGGCGCATTGATTGTTATCCCGATCGTATGTGGATTTGTTATCAAGGCGCCCAAATGGGTCGTCCTCGGCTTTCTAGTGGTTCTGTTCGGCTTCGCCGATTCCACCTGGGGACAAGTGGAGACGCAATCCGGCAACATCTATTCACGCGGCGTGGGTATGTTTTATTTCTCACTGCTGAATCTCGTCCTCCTTACTGCAGGACTTGCCCTGTTCATCAAGCGGATCGCCAATCCGTACGGGCCACAGCTGGCACCGCCCATGACCAAGTATTTTGCGGCCTTCGTCTTCATGCTGGCCGGACACGTTGTCGTCGGCCTCATGGTCGGCAAGGACCTCGATGTCATCCTGGGATTGAACGGGTTCTTCAACGTACTGAACATGTTCATATTCATGTTCCTTGTCATCAGTGCGTTTGAAAAGGATCGCGACATGACTACGCTGATCCTCATGATTCTGTCGATCGCCGTGGTACGGGGTGTGTTCGGCGGCGTTCGCTACTTCCTGTTCGATGGTGACGACGCCAATCCTTACCGGAACTTCGAAGGCCTCAATATCAAGATTTACTTTTTCGACATCAGCGATAACTACGTGGCGGCCCTTGCCGCGTTCTGCTCGGCATGGCTGCTGACGACGCCACAGGTAAAACTGAACATTTTCACTAAAGTGCTCCTGCTCGGTGTGGTCGCACTTGAAGTCGCGGCGGTTGCGCTCTCTTTCCGCCGCTCATCACTGATTGGCCTCGGACTGATGTTCGTGTTCCTATTCCTTCGCCTGCCAGGCCGCCGCAAGCTGTTCTTCGCGATTGCCGCCGCCGCCCTGCTGGCCGTGGTCGCGTCGGTATTCTTCCAGCACCGCCTGCAGTTCAATACGGCAAGTGGCGGAGGCATCCTGCAATCGCTGATCTACGACATCGCGCCGTCGCGTGGCAGCATCAAGGACAACCGTTTCTATGAATTGTATGCTGCGGCGCAGAGCATGGATGGCCATTGGCTGTTTGGGCGGGGTACGTGGGGCACCTTTACGGGCGACCGCGAACTGCTGGCTTACCACGGAGATGATTTCGGCTTCGTGCACAGCGGCTTCGGCCACCTGATCCTGAAGAGCGGCCTGTTCGGCGCCGGCCTGTTCATCGCGATGCTGTGCGCCTTCATCTCTTTCTACCTGCGTCACCGGAAGTCAGTCTTCGGCAATGCAAGCCTGCTGGCTGATGCAGGCTTTGCAGGGTTCCTGTTCTGGATTCCGACCTTGCTGATTGGCACGCCAATTATCGAATTTCGAACCATGCTGCTGTTTGGCCTGACACTGGCACTGCCTTTCGTCGCAGTTGGACTGCAACATGCCCAGGTTCGTACCTATCAGATGCGGACTCAATATGCTGTTGCGTAATTCTCTCTGGAACCTGAGCGGTTCCGCGATCCCCATGGTGGTGGCCCTGGCCACCGTACCGTTGCTTATCGGCGCACTGGGCGTCGAGGGTTTCGGTATCGTCACCCTGGTCGGTTCGCTGATTGGCTACTTTGGCGTGCTGGACATCAACTTGAGCGCGGGTTCCATCAAGTACCTCGCGGAGCATCATGCAGCCAATGATCGCGAGCGCTTTGCGGAAACATTCTGGTTTGGAATCATGTTCTACGGATGCCTCGGTCTGCTGGGTGCATTCGGCATTTACTTTGCTGCCGATATGCTGGTCGCACGCTTTTTCGAAGTTTCGCCGGCAATGCGCGAGCAGACCATCCTGGCGTTCCAACTGGCCGGTCTCGGCTTTGCACTCACACAGGCTCAGAACTACCTGCTGGTGGTGCCACAAGCATTGCAACGTTATGATCGTTCGGCACAGAGTGAAGCTTTCTTCGGCATTCTGGTTAACCTCGCTTCGGTCGGCGCCGCAGTGGCAGGCTTCGGCGTGGCCGGGGTCATCATTGCGCGTGTCAGTGTTTCCGCGTTGAACATTCTTTACCTGGTCTGGTTGATTCGTGGCTTCGATTTAGCTCTCTCGCCTCGCTGGCCGCGTCCGGACGTGCGTACTGCCCTGACATCATTCAGCGCATACGCCTATCTCAGCAAGATAGCGTCTACCCTGCACCAGCATGCCGACAAAGTCATCGTTGGTGCGATCGCCGGTCCGGTTGCCCTCACCTTCTATACCGTTCCCGTGACGCTCGCCGGACGCATCCTTGGATTGACCTATCGCTTGTCGAGCGTCATCTATCCCCGCGCATCCGCACTGGCCGGTGCTGGCCGCATCAGCGAGCTGCGTCCGGTCTACCTTGGTGTGACCCGCTACGTCACCTATATCAATCTTGCCGCCCTCGGCGTAATCGTCCTTGCCGGCGATGAATTCCTCCGCCGTTGGGTAGGAGAAGAATTTGTCTCCCAGGGATACCCGGTGCTGGTGCTGATGACGCTGGCGCTGCTTGTCGATTCACTGACCAATGTACCATCGCTTGTCAACGATGCCCTCGGTCATCCGCGTGTCACCGGTCGCTTCGCGCTCGCCAATGGCATCTCGGGTGTCGCAATGGTCTATATCGGTACCCATGTCGGCGGCATCATCGGTGCGGCTACCGGACACCTGCTGTCATCATTAGCGCTGGGCGTCGGTTTTCTGCTGTTCGTCCATGGCCGTACCGTGCCGATTACCTTTGTCGAAAGCCTGCGCAGCGGATTTGGACGCAGCCTGGCAATCGGCGCAGCGATCATCTGCGTACTGGTTCCGTTGAAGTGGATGATCCCCAGCGGCCTGGTCAGCACCATAGCAATCGTGTCGACCGCACTGGTGACACTGGGACTGGCAGGCTTGTTCTTTATTGTCAGCGTCGATGAGCGTGCCGCGATGATGTCGATGGCACGCCGTCTGCGTTCATGAGGTCAGGCACTATGCGTATCCTCCTCGTCAGCGAAGACATTCCTTATCCAAACATGGGCGGCCTCGCCAAACATGTGCTGAACCTTGCACGTGCACTGGTGCGCGCAGGACATCAGGTGGATTTGATGGGAAACGCCGAACACCCGATTTCGGTGTGCGGAGACGAAGGCGACTTCGGCGGACGCTTTTTTGGCGAACTGAATGGACATCATGCCGGCTGGAAGGAAATCAGCTTCGGTATGTTCATGCCGCCCAAGCGCACCTCGATCGCAAAAAACTTTGCTCAGCTCATCATGCGCCGCGCCGGACAATATGATGTGGTGCACTACCATGGCCATATTCCCAACGTCGCGAAATTCCTGCCCGCCGATCTTAATTTTGTGCAGACACGGCATGATCAGGGTAGCGATTGCTTCAAGCACACCCGCTTCCGCAATGGCGAAGTCTGCAGCACGCCCGACCCGTCCGTGTGCGCGGAATGCATCACCGCCAAGCCCAATGCAATCCAGCGTGCGGTTTCCACCGCCGCGGTGGTGCGCTACCGCAAAGAGGTGGCGGAAAGCTTCACTGCTCATAAAACCGTCTTTGTGTCAGACATGCTGTTGCGCAATCTATCGCGCTCACTCGGCAATGGCGACTGGGGTGTCACTGTCCACAATTTTGTCGATCGCGCCAAACTGGAAAAAATCCGTGAATCCGCAGCACTGTTACCCGCTTCGGGAAGCTTCCAGATTTTTGTTGCCGCAAAGCTTTATCCCGCCAAGGGTGTAGAGCCTTTCCTGCGGATGCTTGCGCCCAGGCTTCCCACGCACATGCGTCTTACCATCGCAGGCGATGGTCCGGACGAGCCGCGCCTTCGTGAAGAGTTCGAAAGCAGCCAGATCCAGTTCCTCGGATGGTGCTCTCCCGAGCAGACGCTCAAGCTTGCTGCTTCAGCGAACGCCGTGGTAGTGCCTTCGGTCTGGGAAGAGCCGTGCGCGACAACCGTGCTGGAAGGTCTCTTTCTCGGAAAACCGACCTTCGCGCTGGAGCGCGGCGGCACGCCGGAGTTGTCACGTTACGGCGCGGAACCCGGACAACTGAGACTGCATCGTGACATGGAATCGCTGGTCGACGATCTGGTGAGCTTCGACCCGAATACCCAATACGGATATGCGCTGGAGGGCCTGGGATGCGCCGACAGCGCAGCCACGCAATTGCTGGAAATCTACCGTATGCCGTCCCGCCATCCCGTTAGTTCTACCAGTTGAAAGGCCCTGCCTCATGGCGCTTACTTTTTCCGTTATCACCTGTACCTGGAACAGCGCAACCTATCTCCAGGAATCGATTGCTTCGGTACTTGCACAAGACCATCCCCATATCGAATACATCTTCGTCGATGGTGGCTCCACCGACGGCACGTTGGAGCAGATCCGGGCGCTCGACCGCCCTTACCAACTGCTCGAGAACGTGCGCGGCGGGGTGAGTCGCGCAATGAATGAAGGTTTGCGCGTCGCCACAGGCGATGTGATCGCCTATATCCATTCCGACGATTACTATCTGCGCCCCGATATCTTGTCGACTGTAGCGCGCCACCTTGAAGACAGCGGCCGGCAATGGCTGTTCGGTCGCACCATGACGCTGCTCGATGGCAAGCTTTATCCCGACGATTATGTTTCGCCCCGGTTCAGTTACGCTAATCTCTTGCGCGGCAATTTCATTCCGCATCCGGCGACCTTCGTCAAGCGTGAACTCATGTTGCGTGCCGGCGGCTTCTCTACTAGCCTGAAGTATGCAATGGACTACGACCTCTGGCTGAAGCTGGCAAAAATGGCCGATCCGGTACAACTGGATGAAGCACTTGCTGCGTTCCGTGAGCATGAAGGCAGCCTGTCGAGTTCATCGCGTACCCGACTGGCCGCCATGGCGGAAGATTTTCGGGTTCGGCTTGCTTACAGCAGCAAGAATCCGGTCGAGCGGCTCGCTCATTACGCACGTTATTTTGTACGCCGTCAGCGCGTTATCCATGCCAAGGGGAATGCATGAGAACACCGGATATTTCGTTGATCCTGGCCACCGTCGGCCGCACCGATGAACTTGGCCGTCTGTTTGACTCACTTGCCGCACAGACTTACAGTAATTTTGAAGTCATTGTCGTCGATCAGAATGACGACGACCGCCTTTTGCCACATCTGGACCGCGCACGTTATCTTGGCATCGCGGTTCGCCATCTGCGTCACCGCCCGGCCAACCTGGCCGCTGCGCGTAACGTCGGCATTGAAGCCGCCACGGGTAAATGGATAGGTTTTCCGGACGATGACTGCTGGTATTCGCCTCGCTTGCTGGAACGCCTCGCAACTCGCTTTGCCTGTGCGGATGAGCCGGCTGGCATTATCGTGCGTTGGGTCGAGCAGGATGAGCAACCTTTGTCGGCCGCCGACCTGTCATGGGAGCGCTCACGGGCCTTCCGCGACATTCCGGTGAGCTCGATCACCCTCTTCTGCAGCCGCGCGCTATTCAAGGAAATTGGCGGGTTCGATAGTCGTCTCGGTGTCGGCCAGTGGTTCGGTGCCGGAGAGGAAACCGATTTCGCTTTGCGTGCGCTTCGTGCCGGAGCCTTCTTCACCTACGAACCGTTGGGTGAAGTCCACCATGCAGTCAATCCGCACAAGCCGCAAGCCAACAGTCAGACCAAGCTGGCCGTGCGTCATCGTGCCCGCGGCACCGGTGCACTCTATGCCAAACATCGCCTGCCGGCCTGGGTCATCGCACGTGGCCTTGCTGCTCCCTTGTTACGGCCTTTGCTCAAAGGCTCTTTCGGCGCCGAGCTCTCGCTTGGCTACGCCACCATGATGGGCCGCATCGACGGCATGCTTGGCTGGCGACGCATGCATTCCTGATCCTTTCATTCAACTCGGATACGCCGCTGCCTCATGCAGGTAGCGGCGTATCCGTTCGTCTGCGCGCTTGGTTTTCTGTCGGCGTTGCCTGCGCCAATACACCGCTTCCTCTATGTGTGTGCGAATGAAGATCGCGTTAAATATAGTTACAAATGAGTCGTGTGGAAATGCCTTTCATTTGATTTTTCGCCGAGTGCTATGCGTTGCCGCCTTCACAATAACTGCATCACGGCAATCTTCGAAGTGTGCGGTTGATTGTCGGCGCAGTGGATCAAACTGGACCTGTGACGGCAGGCAGCGCCGAATTGATGCATCGCCGATCCGACTACCGGCCGGGCGAAGCAAGCACAGTTCTTGCACCGCTCAGGAGTGGACAGGATCCCCTTACAGACCAATAACTCGGATATGGAAGATCGAAAAAATAACAGGTCGCACATCGCGCCAGTCACGGAACTTAAACCGCATTGCGCGAGGTCCGGGAAAGGTGCGCCCTTGAAGGTCGCGTTGATCACCAACCATCCGCCGCCCTTTCGTATCCCCATTTATGAGCGGGTAGCGAAGGTGCCTGGTATCGATTTCAATGCCATCTTCTGCAGCGAGCGCGAGCCAAACCGGCATTGGGATTTGCCGCCGCTGCGTTTCAATCATGTATTCCTGAAAGAGCGTTTCGTTACTCGCGGCGACAATTTCATTCACAATAATCCAGACGTACTGTCCGCGCTCGGCAAACTGTCGCCGGACGTCATCGTGACAACCGGCTTTAACCCGACCTTCCTGTACGCCTTTGGTTATGCGGTAGCAAAGAGCATCGCGTATGTACCGATGACCGACGGTACCGATATATCGGAGGTATCACTATCGCGCTGGCATAAGGCGATCCGTCGCATCATTTACCGTCGCTCCAAGGCCTTCATCGCTGCGAGCCATGGTGGCCTCAAGCTGTATGAGAGCTATGGCATCCCGCGCGAAAAATGCTTTCAATCCTGCCTTTGCATTGACAATAATGCCTATTCAGAAGCGGCGAACGCGGCAAATGAGATCGGGAAAAGTTTCGACCTGATCTTTTGCGGACGTATCGTGCCGGACAAGAACCCCTTGTTTGCGCTGGATGTCGCTGCCGGCGTCGCGGCCAGGATGGACCGCAAGGTCAGCATTCTTTTCGTTGGCAGCGGCGAACTGGAGGAAGAGGTCACCCGACGTGCAGCATTCTTGTCGGATCGCGTGCAAACGGTTATCAACGGCCACGCGCAACAGGATGAGCTTCCGGCTCTGTATGCCTCGGCACGGGTTTTCCTTTTCCCCACCGCGCGCGATGTCTGGGGAGTTGTGGGTAACGAAGCGTGCGCCGCTGGCCTGCCCATCATAGTTTCGCCGGAAGCCGGCGTAGCCGACGAGCTTGTTCTGGAAGGTGAAAACGGTTTTGTCTGTGGCCTCGAACTCGAACAGTGGATCGATCGTGCAGTGTTATTGCTTAGCAACGATGCGGTGTATCAGCGTTTTTCGGAACGCAGCTACACACTGGCATCCCATTACACCTTCGACCATGCCGCGATGGGAATCGTCGACGCCTGTCGCTATGCAGTCGGCCTGCACCGCGACGTCGCACCAGATTTATCAGACTGGAAAGTAGGGTAAATAAATGATTCCGTGCCCTCTCTCCTGCTGTTACGACGACTACGGGGTCTGCCAATGAAGATCCTGGTTGCACACAATGCTTATCAGCATCGCGGTGGCGAGGATGCCGTTGTTGATGCCGAAGTCGCCTTGCTCCGTGCCCGCGGCCATGCGGTCGAAGTCTATCAACTGCACAATGATGCGCTAACCCACATGCCGCGTGCCGTGGCGGCTGTCTCCACGATCTGGTCGCAGCGCTCCGCCAGCGATATCGATGCGTTATGCGATAGTTTTGCGCCAGATGTAATCCATGTCCACAATACCTTTCCATTGATCTCTCCTTCCCTCTACTGGGCAGCGGGGAAACGGCGTGTGCCAGTCGTTCAGACCTTGCACAACTTCCGGCTGCTATGCCCGCAAGCGATTTTTCTGCGCGAAGGGAAGATTTGCGAGGACTGCATCGGAAAGGTGCCGTGGCGCTCGGTCACGCGCAAGTGCTACCGCGAATCCGCGATGCAGTCGGCAGTGCTCACCGGCATGCTGGCAACGCACCGCGCGATCGGGACGTATCGTGATCGGGTAACGCGTTACATTGCCTTGAACGAGTTTGCACGCGCCAAATACATTGAAGGCGGCCTGCCTGCCGCTCGCTTCCGGATCAAGCCGAACTTTGTGCCTTCAGCCGCGGAACCGTCCTGGGACAATCGCAACGGCGGCATGTATGTTGGTCGACTGTCATCGGAAAAAGGACTGGATGTACTTGCTGACGCGGTTCGCCATGCACCTTCAATCGGCGTTGACGTCATCGGCAGCGGCCCGCTGGAAGCGCTTGCGCATGAGGCATTCGGCGCGCGCTACCTCGGCTTCCGACCGCTGGAAGACATCATGGCCAGGATGGGCACCGCGCAGTTCCTGGTATTGCCAAGTATCTGTTATGAGAATTCGCCGCGCACCATTGTCGAAGCGTTTTCATGCGGCTTGCCCGTTATAGCGAGCCGACTTGGAGCACTGGTCGATATCGTGCATGAAGGCGTCACAGGACTTCTATTTAATCCGGGCGATGCCGCGGACCTTGCGCAAAAAATGGCATGGGCAACGGCACATCCGGAGCAGATGGCACGCATGGGCAGATCCGCTCGTGCGGAATACGAGGCGAAGTACACGCCGGATCGCAATTATGAAATGCTGATGGACATATATGAAGATGCAATTTCCACACTTAGAAGAGAACGTCATGCCGCGTAAGGGTCAAGCCGTGCTGGAAGCTTTCATCGACGCCTTGACGTGGGACGAAGCCGTAGGGCAGATTACAAGATGGGGAGCGGCACGCGAGTCGCGCTACGTCTGTATCTGCAATGTCCATTCCGTGGTGACGACGACTAGCGATGTCGAATTCAAGATCGCGGTGAACAATGCTGACATGGCGACGCCAGATGGCGCACCGATTGCCTGGGCGTTACGGCAGTTCGGTTATGCTTCTCAAGAGCGTATCAACGGTCCTGATCTGATGATGAAGTATCTTGCGGAGGCGGAACGGCTGGGCCAGACTGTGTTCTTTTATGGCAGTACAGATGCAACGCTTGCCAAGTTGCGTGTCGCATTGGCCAAACTGTTTCCCGGCTTGCGCATCGGTGGAACCTATTCGCCCCCGTTCCGTTCCCTGTCGCTCGAAGAGGACGAAGAGATCGTTGAAATGATCAATGGATCAGGCTCAAATGTTGTCTTTGTCGGATTGGGATGCCCAAAGCAGGAGAAATGGATGGCCGAGCATCGTGGACGGATCAACGCCGTGATGATCGGTGTCGGCGCAGCGTTCGATTACCATGCCGGTGTCATCAAGCGAGCGCCAATCTGGTGGCAACGCAACGGCCTTGAATGGCTCTATCGTCTCGGATCCGAACCACGTCGCTTGTTCAAACGCTACATGGTGACTAACACCTTGTTTATGGTCGGCTTCCTTCGCCAGTTCGTCATTGCCAAGCTGCCGCTTGGCGATGCGTGACGCAGAATTGAAGCAGCAGGTACTGGATAGAGCCGTGCCTGCTGCTCACGATATCCGTCCCCCGCATTCCGCCCTTCGCTGCACCACCATCCTTCAGTGCCTTTCCGTCAATTGCCCTGGATTATCCCCTTTGCGTCGCGTCATTACCACACTTGTGCAAAGTCAACATGGCCCTTATTGGAAATCAAATCGACAAGGCGTCACAGTGCAATGATAGCAATCAGGCAACATAAGCCCCGTGGCTATCTGACATAGACGCCTTGGTCGCTTCATCACAGAGAATTCTGCTGCTGTGTTTCCTCTTACTTTTGTTCTTCGAAATGACGACGAACCCATTTGCTCAATCTGCTCATCTTGCTTACCGTCCTGATATCGATGGCCTGCGTGCCATCGCCGTACTTGCGGTCATTGCTTTCCATGCGAGCTCCACGCTTGTTCCGGGTGGCTTTGTCGGTGTTGATATTTTCTTCGTCATTTCAGGGTTCCTGATTACCGGGCTGATCGCCAAAGCGCTGGATGCCGACCGCTTTACCTTCACTGAGTTTTACACCCGGCGAATCAAGCGGATCTTTCCAGCATATATTCTTGTGGCGGCGACCACATTGGTAATCTCATCGTATCTGCTGATTCCAAACGACTACATCTTCTACACCACTTCCCTCGCAGCGTCGTGGGCGTTTCTATCTAATGTGTTCTTCTCCATGCTCAGCTGGGGTTACTTTGGACAACGGACAGAAGAGTTTCCGCTGCTGCATACCTGGTCGCTTTCCGTCGAAGAACAGTTTTATTTTATTTTTCCAGCCCTGCTGATGCTCCTTTACCGCTACGCGAGAAAGCAAGTCGTTCCCGCGCTGGTGGTTCTCGGTATTGGCTTCGCCGTGCTGTCGGAAATGAAGACCGGCGAAATCAAAGCCTACTTTCTCTTGACCTCACGCGCCCATGAATTGATCATCGGTGCGCTGACGTACTTCGTTTCGCAGAAGTCGCCGATTCGTTCGATGGCAGCCTCCAACGTGTGGGCAAGCCTCGGATTGACGTTGATGATAGGTTCGCTGTTCATGATTAACAAGGGATCGTCTTTCCCCGGCGTCAATTCGCTCTACCCCTGCATCGGCACTGCTTTGGTGATCTATGCCTGTACCGGCAGCAATGCACTCAAACCAGTTCTTGGCAGCAAGCCCTTCGTCGGCGTCGGACTCATTTCCTATTCCCTTTACTTATGGCATTGGCCCATTTTTTCCTTTCTCCGATACCGCCGCATCGAGATCACCTTTTGGGTGGGCATCGCTGCCGTGGCGCTCGCCTTCCTGCTCTCCTGGCTGACATGGAAATTCGTAGAGACGCCGATCCGAAAAAGCAGATCGATCCAGTTCAAACGTGCTTTTGTGCAGATATACATGGTGCCTGCCACAGCTTTTATGGCGGTCGGCCTTGCGTCCTACGTCACTGAAGGCGCACCGCAGCGTTTCTCAGTTGAGATCCGTGAGCTGATTTCGAGCTACTCGTTTGAACGTGACCTGACACGTTCCTGCTCCATCCGGGCCGAGGATTATCGCAAGATCACGATGGACTACCTGCTGGGTAACTGTGCCTTCGGCGACACGGCTCAAGGCAAGGCCGATGTCTTACTGATGGGAGATTCCCACGCACACCACTTCAAGCCCTTCGTGGATGAACTGGCAAAGGCTGCCGGTCTCAAGGCGATCTACCATGTTCAGGGCACCTGCTTCCCGACGGCTGCTCAGGCCACGGATAAGCATCCGGAAAACGGACCATCGACATGCCAGCAGCGTAATAGTGACCTACTGGAATTGGCCAACCAGGTCAAATATGTGGTCATGGCCGGCTTCTGGGCATCGGAACCCTGGCGCGACTTGGAAAAAGAAATGATGTATGCGACCGGTAAAGTCGTCGACGCAGGCGCAATCCCTGTCATTTTCAAGGACAATCCTTTCTTTGAACCAGACCTCTCACAGTGCATCCTGCATCGTACGCGCGGCTGGCTTCCTGCGGATCGCAATTGCAATATCCCGCTCAACTTTGTGAAGGAAACACAGGCCGGCGTCGATGAGATCATCGACAAAGTAAAGGCCAGATACCCGGCGACGGTGATCATCGACCCGAAGAAAATCATGTGCACCACGGATGAATGCGTAACCTACATGGGCAAGATCGCTTTGTACAAGGACGCCAATCACATCAATACCAAGGCGTCCCAACTGCTGGGCGCCCGCTATCTCACCGAGGTAGGCAATCCTCTTGCTGGTCCAGCGACCCTGGTTCCCGCGAACGAGCACGCCCACGCAGAGATGGCACAGGCATCTGCAAAACCGCTTGAGTAAAATTCGGCGAATGCCTTGAAGCGCACCTTCGTGAACCGGGGTGCGTTTTTATTTTCTGAAGTCACTACGAACGAGCCTGAAACCTTTACGCATAAAAAAGCGGCCTGTTAAGGCCGCGATGATCTTATGAGGATAAGTGAGACTTCAGGCAGATCCTACCGCTCCGGCGGTGCCGGGCACCCACAGCGAGCGGACAGCAAGTTCTTCATTGGTAAGGCGATTCTGGCTTGAAACGGCGCAAGCGACATGTGCAAGGAAGGCATCGAGTTGTTGCCAAGCATTGAGCTCGTCGAATTGCTTCGAATGCCCCCAGAGATGGAAGGTGCCGTTACTACGCACCGCATGGTCGAACATTGCATATAGTCGCTTCATCCAGTCACCATGCTGAATGGCAAGCTGCAACCCGGCCGTACGCCTGAACCAGTTTCCCGACCCGGCGAAATTGCGCAGGTACACTGCGCGATCATGGGGGTAAAACTGTACGGTCGTCGGCATTTCAAAGGGCCGGTGACCTGCGTCGAAGCACAAGTTCATCGTTGTACGTGCATAGCTGAAACCGCAGGCACGCACGAGTTCGACATCACGGGCCAGATAACGACCACCCGGATAACAGAAGCCGTTTACCGGTATGCCCAGGACGTCTTCCAGGTATTTCTTTCCATCATTTATCTGATGGTAGGCCTGCCAGATATCGACTTTTTTTAGATAGCGATGGTCATAGGTATGCGAGCCGATTTCAAATCTTCTGCCAAGCTCCCGGATTTGCGCATCCGGCAAAACATCATCTCCCTCGCAGTTTCGGATCGGTACGAAAAACGTACCACTCAAGCCATGCTTATGCAAAAGTTCGGCAGTCTTCATATCGGACGGATGACCATCGTCGATAGAACACGTAAATAAAGGGCCCATCATTGGCTCCACTCGATTTTCTCCTTCGACGTCTGGCGGCATTCCATTGGGCAAACCGGAATCAACCGCAGGGGCATTGCTCGTGCGGGAACGGTCGTCCGTGGAGAGTACTGCAGCCATAAGCGGATCCCTATTGAATCGTCGACGCAGATATTCTGTCTCATGCCGTTATCCCGTTCTGGATCAGGAACTCATCGCCCTGCTCGCCTTACGTGGCGCGCCGGACGACAACGCATAACGACAAGCTTCGACGACACCCATTGCGGCGTTATCGAAACTATATTCTCTCACCAGGGTCAGGCTACGGCGAGAAAATCTCTCCCACATTGTCTGATCCGTGAGCAGCGACGTTGCGTGATCCGCCCAACGTCCGACATCGAGTTCCGCAACAAAACCATTTTCTCCATGGACGACAAGTTCGCCAGCCGCCCCGGCATACGGTGTAACGATCACCGGCAACGCAGCGGCGCAGGCTTCATTAGCAACCACACCCCAGACATCTGCGTGTGTGGGAAACAGAAAAAGCCGGGCTGAACGATACAGCGAAGGCAATTCCCCCTGCTTTGCAAAGCCATGGAAATATGCAACGACACGACTCTTCTTGCCTTCAGCGGCAGACTTCACGCGTTGTTCCTCGCTTCCTGAGCCGACAAAAAGGATACTGGCCTTACGCCCTAAGCGACGAGAGACTTCTTCGGCGACTTCCAGCGCAAACATCGGGCCTTTTTCCGGTACCATGCGCCCACAAAAAATCAGGTCGAACTTGTCACCCTCGTGTTGCGGCGTGCACTGGTAGGCTTCATTATCGATGCACAGATACGATTTAAAGCATTGTTCGGGGACGACGCCATAGCTCTCGAAGAGGCGTTGTCCGCCCATGCTCGCCGACAGATAAGCTTTCGAACGCCCATAGACAATTCGGCGAATCAGCTTGTGCACCTTGCTCAAATTCAATTCAGATTCATAGGTGCCGTCGGTGAGCGGTACATGAGGGATACCCTTGAACATGGCATAGCCGAAGGCGTAAAGCTGGGTCGGATTCAGTCCGTCTGTCACGATCACGTCCGGTCCAAAACGTTTAAGCGCAAGGACCACATCCGGATTATTGTGGATGTAGCGTCCTTTGACTGTCGTGATCCGTTCATTCAGAAAACAATGGTCGAATTCAAATGCCGGTAAATCCCAGTGCCGGTTTGGCTCACGGCGAGCACAAAAAATCACTTGTAAGGTGATCCCGGGAATGCGCGCAATGCGGTTAAATACAGGAATGCGATACGGCGGCGGCTCGTTTGTAATTAAGGCAAGTCTTGTCATGGGTAAATGGTAATGTTTGTAGAGACACAGCAACTGAGCTAAATCATGAAAAGAGGCAAAACCAGTCCAGCAGCCTGCGCTCGATAGTAACCGACCATTTTTGTTACACACTTGATCAACACCAGACGCTTGGTAGCCAGCCACCTGAGTTGAAGCAATAAACGTGCGATCCCGGCGGGTCGAGCATCAATTCTCATGTGCCGACTGGATCAGGCCCGGCCGTTTCCCCCGATAAAGATCCTGGGCAATATGCCTTGCTCTCTGAATATGTTGCATAAGCCGGCGGGCGCGCCGCGACATCGCGGTATCGCCATACTTGATCCAGAGTTTGGCCTGCCGTGCATAGCCATCCCTTGCCTGCTGCAACGCCAGATCGGCATGACGTGCCATATGCATCCATGACCGGTATAGCGTCACATTGTCGAGGTCGCGCCGTACCGCACCCAGCATGAATTTGTAGTCATATCGGCCCCATAGAAAATGAAATTCTGTCGCCCCACGCGCGATGCATTCGCAGATGGTCCGATAACAGCACAAAAAACCGACCCAGTAGTCGTCATAGTGCGGAGCATGCGCGAGGACATTCAAAAAATAATTCGAGCCGGCACGATAGCTCAGCGCCCCGCCTGCGATCTGGCCATCGATGGTCATGATGCCCATCAGGCCGCAGCCCTTTACCAGGCGAATGATGCGCCGGGTCTCTTCCTCATTGATGACAGAGACGATATTCTTGTCTGCCATGCGGTCATGGTTGAACCGAATCAATGCCCGCACATCCTCTTCTCGCACGGAACTTCCTTCATAGACCTCGAATCGGCAGCTTGGAAATGTACGCATGAGACGGTCTGTGTAGCGCTTGATGTTGCGCCGTGTATTCTTGCCGAGGCTGGCCAGGTACTGTTCCGTAGACGCAGGCAGGCGCAGCGTGATGTCCTCAAGATGATTGAAGCGCTGATGGGGAAAGCCCAGGTCGTCACCGTCGGTCTCGATCGCCTTGAACGAAATGGTCTGCACATCCGAATAGCGCTGGAAAACAAAATTGGCAAAACGCTGAATGTCGTCGGCTTCGAGGCGAATGGTCTCGTTGAGCACCTGGATACGGCCGTGGTCTCGCTTGAACATCAACAGTGTGATGATCTCCCCACCGCGGCTGACGACATAGGTGCTGGTGGTGCCGGCCACCCAGCCATAGACGCGAAATTCAAGAAGCGACGAAAAAATATTGCCGTACAGGCGGTCCATCTCGGCTTCAACAAAGGACGGCACTTCGTTGTCGTAGCAAGTGATGCTGATGCTGTGATCGTTGGTGGTTGCGACGTTCATGGCTCACCTGACAGTGTGATGGGAGAAGAAGACTGGCGGCGGTATTAAAACCAGCCGTCTACTGCAGGGAAAAGCTTACCGGACGCATCTGCCGTTGCTGAAAAAGCTTGCATTGCTTCTTGTCTCTACTGAGGAAGTTATGTTTCTTCTGTCATACAAAAATGCGTCAGCGGTTTTGAAGTGCCCATGGGCTTTAATCTTCAGCCATATATTTACTTGTTACTCACTCTTAGCAAGACATGGGCCAGTTGCATTTATAGCTGTAACGCACTGTTTTCCCGGTCTATGTCCGTCCGCGTTTCGACCTCATGCACAACTCAGCATTCCGGAAAACGCCTACGCACATTTGAGTAAGGCCAACCTTGCTGATGAATTTGCGCCGTGTAACGCGTTATCCTGTGAACGAGCCGCGATTTTCGATATTTCACATCGAGGGTAATCACACAATCGTTCTTGGAAATAAACATTGCGCACAAAAAAAGGCCGGCTATTCAGCCGGCCTTTTCGATGTCGCGTAGTGACTCAGTTACATGCTTAGGAAATATTTTCAAGTTCACAGCATATTCAACACACCTTGGTGCATGCGGGTGAAGTATCTACTGCATGATTAATCTCTCTGACGCTCACTCTCGATATATCAAATCTCACGCTTCTGTCTTACTTGAACTGCCATGCGCGAATGTAGTTGACTTCGAAGGAGTTGGTCTTGCCCTGTGGTGTTGAATCATCCGGTGTACCCGACGCGCTGCCATACCAGAGGTCCAGCATCAGATACATCGGATCACCCATGCTGACGTTCAGCGTCAGGACTTCCTTGCCATCGAAGTAGTAAGTCTGCTTGTTCGGTTCCCACTTGACCGCATACTTATGGAAGCCGGCCGACAGGTCCATGCCGGTGTCGTACTGGCGCGAACCAACCAACTGGCCTTCCTGGTCACCTTTCCATACGGTCGGTGCGTAGGCTGTCGGATGCGCAACGCCATCGATGTTCACACCCCATGGTGCGGCGCCGCCTGCGTAGGCTTCCATCACATCCATCTCGGGACGACGGCTATCAATGTGGTTGAACAGCCAGAATGCAGGCCATGTGCCTTTACCAACCGGCAGTTTGGCTTCGATCTCGAAGTAACCATAGGTCTGGTAATACTTGCCATCGGTATCGACGGTGCGATTAAAGAACTTGCCCGATGCGTCACGCTGCGGCCAGATCTTCAGCTTGCCGTCTTCGACCGTGTAGTTCTTGGTCGGGTTGGACTTCTCGTACCACATGTGGTCATTCCACAGGTTGGTGTTATAGCTGTTGAACTCATCAGAGAAAGTCAGCTTATAGGCGCTTGCGTCCTGACCATAAGGGGTCATCGCAGTAGCTGCAGGTGCAGGTGCAGGTGCCGGCGCTGGTGTAGAGGCAGGAGTTGATACAGGTGCTGATGTCGCTGGCGGCGTCGACGTGCCGGATTCAGTAGCGTTCGCTGCCGGCGCTGCAGCCGACCCTGTGGTGTTATTAGTACCCGCCGATGCGTCTGCGCTCGACTCGACGTTGGCAGTCATGGTGGGCGTGGCGCTCATGCTTGTTGCGTCTGCTTCTTGAGCATTCGTAGCTTCTGGAGTGGCCATCGCGACGACCGTTGCCGCGCCTTGGGTAGTCTCGGCTGCGAGCGAGCTCTGTGCAACAGGCGTATCAGCGGACCCACCACCACCGCCGCAAGCGGTCAGCAATACAGCAGCACATGCGCACGTAAGGGTAGAAATGGAAAAGCGATGAAATGTGGATTTTTGCATGATGGGTCTCCTGGACAGATGAAAGGCGCGACGAGCATTCTCACCGGCAACGTTTCATCAGAGCATTGGCTTCTGGAATTGGTTCCAGGAAATTGTCAAGAAACCCGAAATATTTTGACGCGGGGAAATAATAGAAAGCTGCAAAGAAACAACAACCTTGTACGGCCTTACTGTTTTTCTTCGAAACAGTTATGGCTCGTACATGTCTGCTGGATAAGATCCATGGTTTGCATAAGGGTGAGCGAACGGGTGTGCAAGTCAGCCGGGTATAAAAAAAGGCCGGCGATAAAGCCGGCCTTGGAAAACGCAAGGTCCTTCCTTTGCGTCACATGCTTCTTCTCAATGGTGAACCTCGATGGTCCCCATCAGTTGGTTACTTCGACTTCCATGCGCGAACGTAGTTGACTTCGAAAGAGTTGGTCTTGCCCTGTGGTGTTGAATCATCCGGTGTACCCGACGCGCTGCCATACCAGAGGTCCAGCATCAGATACATCGGATCACCCATGCTGACGTTCAGCGTCAGGACTTCCTTGCCATCGAAGTAGTAAGTCTGCTTGTTCGGTTCCCACTTGACCGCATACTTATGGAAGCCGGCCGACAGGTCCATGCCGGTGTCGTACTGGCGCGAACCAACCAACTGGCCTTCCTGGTCACCTTTCCATACGGTCGGTGCGTAGGCTGTCGGATGCGCAACGCCATCGATGTTCACACCCCATGGTGCGGCGCCGCCTGCGTAGGCTTCCATCACATCCATCTCGGGACGACGGCTATCAATGTGGTTGAACAGCCAGAATGCAGGCCATGTGCCTTTACCAACCGGCAGTTTGGCTTCGATCTCAAAGTAACCGTAGGTCTGGTAATACTTGCCATCGGTATCAAGCGTACGATTAAAGAACTTGCCCGATGCATCACGCTGCGGCCAGATCTTCAGCTTGCCGTCTTCGACCGTGTAGTTCTTGGTCGGATTGGACTTCTCGTACCACATGTGGTCATTCCAGAGGCTGCTGTTCAGGCTGTCGAACTCATCAGAGAAAGTCAGCGTATAGGCATTGGCGTCCTGGCCAAATGGCGTCTTGGGCGCGGCTGCAGGAGCGGTTTGAGTAGCCTCGGGAATGGATACGGGAGTTGTTGCTTCGGGCGTTGCGGTTGCCGGAGTAGCCTGTGCAGCATCAGTTGTGTCTGCGGCAACAGCTGCGGGATTTTGAACTTGTGCGGATGCGAGCAGTGCGGAGTCAGCGGTAGTCGCTTCACCACCGCCACCACCGCATGCGGCGAGCAGAACGGTTGTGCAGGCGCAACACAGTGTCGAAATTGTGAGTCGGTGTAGGGAGGATTTAAACATTCGAGTTCCTTTTTCGTCTGATTGATGGTAGCCAATAATTCTCATCAGCAAGTGCATGTTCAGAGCTTGCTGATCGGAAAATGGTTCCGGCAATCACCAAAAAACTCGAATTTTTTTGCCTTTATGAAAGCTTTGCCAACACATTTCTTAACGTTCTGTACAGCTTCTCGTAGATGAAATTGCAAGGAACGATGAAGAATTGCACAATTGTCTTTTCTATCGACCAAGTCCTACCCAGGAACTTCATCCCGAGATAGATCGGTATGACGAAAATGCAAAAGGCCGGTGCATGGCACCGGCCTTTTGCTTTATGGATTACAGCGTTATTACAGCTTAAGCAACGCCATCACCATGTGAAGTTTCACTTTATTTAAACTTCCATGCGCGAACGTAGTTGACCTCGAAAGAGTTGGTCTTGCCCTGTGGTGTTGAATTGTCAGGTGTGCCAGACGCGCTGCCAAACCACAGGTCCAGCATCAGATACATCGGATCACCCATGCTGACGTTCAGCGTCAGGACTTCCTTGCCATCGAAGTAGTAAGTCTGCTTGTTCGGCTCCCACTTGACTGCATACTTATGGAAGCCGGCCGACAGGTCCATGCCCGTGTCGTACTGGCGCGAACCAACCAACTGGCCTTCATAATCACCCTTCCACACGGTCGGTGCATAGGCTTGTGGATGTGGAATGCCGTTGACATTAAATCCCCATGGTGCGGCGCCGCCTGCGTAGGCTTCCATGACATCCATCTCGGGACGACGGCTATCAATGTGGTTGAACAGCCAGAATGCAGGCCATGTGCCTTTACCAACCGGCAGCTTGGCTTCGATCTCGAAGTAACCGTAGGTCTGGTAATACTTGCCATCGGTATCGACGGTGCGGTTGAAGAACTTGCCCGATGCATCACGCTGCGGCCAGATCTTCAGCTTGCCGTCTTCGACCGTGTAGTTCTTGGTCGGGTTGGATGTTTCGTACCACATGTGGTCATTCCACAGGTTGGTGTTATAGCTGTTGAACTCTTCCGAGAAGGTCAACGAGTACGCGCTTGCGTCCTGGCCAAACGGCGACATTGTTGAAGGCGCTGGTGCGGGTGCAGGCGCTGGTGCAGGCGTCGGAGCCGGTGCAGGTGCTGGAGCAGGCGTCGGCGAAGTCGTAACCGTCGTGGCTACGTCGCATACTTTATTTGCACCTGGATTTGGGTCACCGAAGACGTTGTTATTACAGGCGATCGAACCGGTTGCAGTACGTGTCGCCCATTTATCATTCAAGCCATAACGAACCTGTTTGGTGCCACTGAAGTTGCAAGTCCCATACTCGGAGGCACAACGGGTCCATGTCGTGGGTGCCGGAGCCGGGCTTGGGGCAGGTGCTGGTGCGGGAGCCGGTGCAGGTGCGGGTGCGGGCGCAGGAGCCGGCGCCGTTACTGTTGTCGCCACATCACATACTTTGTTTGCGCCGGGATAAGGATCACCAAACACATTGTTATTGCAGCCGATGGATCCAGTTGCCGTGCGTGTCGCCCATTTACCGTTCAAGCCATAGCGAACCTGTTTGGTGCCGCTAAAGGTACAGGTGCCGTACTCCGAGGCACAACGCGTCCATGTAGTGGTGGTAACTGGTGCAGGCGCCGGTGCTGGTGCTGGTGCAGGCGCTGGTGCAGGCGCTGGTGCTGGCGCCGGTGCAGGCGCTGGTGCTGGCGTTGTCGTAGTCGTCGCGTACTCGCAGATCTTGTCGGCGCCTGGATTTGGATCGCCGAAGACATTGTTGTTACAACCGATGGAGCCAGTCGCGGACCTGGTAGCATATTTACCATCCAGGCCGTAGCGCACCTGTCTGGTGCCACTAAATGTACATGTTCCATACTCTTCTGCACAGCGAGTCCAAGTCGTTGTGCTGACCGTGGTCCCTGCCATCATGAGGCTAGTATTTGTTTCGGCCGATGCAGTTTCGACCGATGTGCCGTTTGAACCACCGCCACAAGCGGCAAGCAGGACTGCGGCCGCAGCGCAGGAGGCTGCCGATATAGAATTCCGATGAAATGACAGACTTAACAAAATAATCCCCTCTGATGTAGACAAAAATCGTGCTCGTAAGCAACAAGACTTTCTTCAGAGCATTTCCATCTGGAAATGGTTCCAGGAAACTTTGAAATTTTTATGGCTGTTTCAGTCTGTAACAAGTTGGCCTGTAATTTCTACGCCGGAATACTCCTATTGAAGACGGACTAAACCTGCGTACGCGACTCTCTATTCCCTGTAAGAGTGCTTTGAATGGGGATATCAAAATAAAAAGGCACCGTTAAGGTGCCTTGGATTAACTGGATTGGTAGCGGTGTGCTTGCCTCACCATATGCCAGCAATTTACTGCTGGTGTTATTCGCGCATAAAACGTTTCATTTGCCACGCGCGAACGTAATTGATTTCGAATGAATTCGCCTTGCCTTGCGGTGTGCTGTCGTCCGGGTCGCCGCTCGAACTCCCGAACCAGAGATCAAGCATGATGTACATCTGATCCGTCATCTTCGCTTCCACTGTATGCAGCTTCTTGCCGTCGAAGTAAAACGTCTGACGATCAGGCTCCCACTTGACCGCATACTTATGAAAGCTCGCCGATAAATCCTTCTTTGCCTGATGCTGGTATTTACCTGCCTCGACGCCTTCATCAAGCCACACGGTCGCACCATAGGAAGTAGGCCGTGACACGCCGTCGGCATCGGTATATCCCCATGGATCTTCGCCCCCGGCATAAGCTTCCATCACGTCGATCTCAGGTCGTCGCTTGTCAGGGTGAGCGAAGAGCCAGAATGCTGGCCAGGTCCCCTTCCCTCGTGGCAGCTTTGCCTCGATTTCAAAGTAGCCATACCGTTGCTCGAATTTGCCGTCGGTATCGATAGTCCGATTGAAGAATTTTCCGCTCGCGTCGCGCTGCGGCCATATTTTCAACGCGCCTTTCTCTACCGTATAGTTCTTGGTCGGGTTGGGCTTCTCGTACCAGATATGGTCGTTCCAGACCTGCGGATTAAAATGGTCGAATTCGTCAGCAAAAGTGAGTACGAATTCAGTCGCATCCTGTCCGTAGGGTGTTCTCACGGCAGCTTGTTTGGACTTCGACAGTTTGGCGGCTGCCAGGAGCGTTTGCTGGCTGAATGCGGGTTCTTCGCCACATGCTGACAGGCCAAATACGGCAAGCGATCCAAGTAAGGCGGCGCGCAGTAGATATTTATTGGTCCGCATTGCATTGTCACCTTTCATCCCTGATGACGATAGCGTCATGCCGCCTTGCTTGGCGCGTGGAATCCAGTTGGATTCGTGCTCTGCCAGCGCCAGTGGTCGGCACACATTTCCGCAAGCCCTTTTTTGGCGCTCCAGCCAAGAATGCGTCTTGCATTCGCAGGATCCGCATAGCAGGTCGCGATATCGCCAGGGCGACGCGCAACCAGTTCATAAGGGATACGGCGCCCGCTCGCCTTTTCAAAGGCGCTCACCATCTCCAGTACGCTGTAACCCTGGCCGGTACCAAGATTGAGCGTAAAGCTTCGGCCCGAGCGGAACAGTTCGGCCAGTGCCGCGAGGTGCCCCTGTGCGAGGTCGACGACATGGATATAGTCGCGCACACCGGTACCATCGGGCGTCGGATAGTCGCTGCCAAACACTGACAGCTTTTCGCGCCGACCCACGGCTACCTGCGCGATGAATGGCATCAGATTGTTGGGAATGCCGCGCGGATCTTCTCCGATCAAACCGCTTGGATGGGCCCCAGCGGGATTGAAATAGCGAAGCGCGCCGATTGCCCATGACGGATCGGACTTGCCAAGGTCTTCCAGGATCTGTTCGACCATCAGCTTGGAACGCCCATAAGGATTGGTCGTCGAAAGCCGCGCGCTCTCGGTAATCGGCACGGTCTCCGGGTCGCCATACACGGTCGCCGATGAACTGAACAGAAACTTTTTAACCCCTGCTTCGCCCAGCGCCTGCAGCAGCGTTACCGTACCACCCACGTTATTCTCAAAGTAGGACAGCGGGTTGCTGACCGATTCGCCCACTGCCTTGAGACCTGCAAAATGGATCGTGGCATCAATGCGGTGCGTGCGTAGCAAGGCATTGAGGGCCAGTCGGTCGCGGATATCCGCTTCATAAAACGGAATAAGTTGCCCCGTGATTTTTTCGACGCGCTTGAGCGATTCGGGAGAGCTGTTACACAGGTTATCCAGTGCAACGACGGAGTAACCAGCGGACAAAAGCTCTACGCAGGTATGTGAACCGATATAGCCTGCGGCGCCGGTAACAAGAATAGTTTTAGTTGTCGTCATGTTCAGTTGGGGAGACTCCTGGTCTTCCAGCGTCTCTCAATTAAATCCGGGATCTGTCAGCCAGCCGGGGTGCCGCCGCGGCAAAGGACAGGTTTGCTTTCCCACTGCCGCATGAAGGCGCCGGAAAGTGGGCGACGCCTAATTCGAAGTGCGTCGTCCACGCTTGCTGCCGGCCGGATGAGTGAATATAGGTGTGGAGCTTATGCCGCCTCCATCGTGACATCTACGCTAGGGCGCTTTACTGCGCGCACCAGGTGTTCAGACAAGCGGAATGCCAGTGCAGCCAGCGTGATGGTCGGGAAATTGGCGCCGCAGGTCGGGAACACCGAGCTGCCTGCCACGAACAGGTTGCTCATGCCGTGCACCTTGCAGTTGCGGTCGACCACACCTTCCTTCGGTGAATCATGCATGCGCGTCGTGCCCATGTGATGCCAGGTACCTTCCAGATCGTTCGGCCACTTCTTGCCTTCGATCGGTGGATCGAGATCCACTTGCGCAACACCGCTGCGGCGCATGTCGTCGGCGAGAATCTGCAATGTGCGGTCAAAGGTACGCTGCACTTTCGATGTCAGCTTCCAATCGACCCGCACGCGATTCATGCCGAGCTGGTCCTTTTGCGACGGCGACAGCATGACGCGGCTGTTCGGATCTGGTTCCGGCTCCACGATCAACTGGAATTTCACGCCCTGGATCAGCCAGCGTGGCTGGAACAAGCGCGTATAGCCATAGCCCAGGGTATCCACCGGATGGGTGGCCATGGTGAGAATGTCCTTGGTCAGGCTCCAGTCCTGCTGATCTTTTTGCAGCAATGCTTGCTTGATGCGGAACAGCGCCTGGGCGCCTTCGCTGCCTTCGCCAGGGAATACCGAGTTGAACCATACCCGCGCATTCAGGATGCCTTCCTCCTGCATCACTTCCGGTGTCAGTGCAAACTGATGCGCAACATGCGTACCATGCGCCGCAACCGCGGCATTCATGTAGTGATACTTCACGTCGGACAGCTTGTTGCGGCTCCACTCCTTTGTAAATCGGATATTTCCGGTCAGCAGACGTGGATGATCCATGAAGAAGCGACCCACCAGGTCATTGCCATTACCAAGGCCTGCGGCTTGCACCTTGTTTGACGCAAGCAGCAACCGTGCATTCTCAATGCCCCCGGTTGCCAGCACGTAGAAGCGTGCCTTGACTTCCATGTACTTGCCGGTCAGCGTCGCAACCTGGATGCGGGACACGGTCTGCGCCGAATGGTCGGTATCGATGTTTGTCGCATTCGCATACAGGTAGACGCGAATGCGTTTTGAATTCTTGAGCGTCTCGCGGTACATTTTGCCGAAGCGAGCCGGCGGGCTGAACTGCGAAATTGTGTCACGTACTTTGCCCGAGACCAGCGGCATACGGCGCACATCCGGACGGCCGATCGAGCGCTCCCAGAAATCCGGATCAAAATTGTTCGGGCCCAGCTTGAGCAGTGCGTGCGTACGGTCGTAGTACGGCATCAGTTCGTTCAGGCTGAAAGGCCAGCCACTGTGCGACACCCAGTCACGCTTCTCAAAATCCCAGGGATCGAGCGGACGGCACCATCCGCCCCAGCAGTTGCTGCTGCCACCAAGGAAACGGCTGCGACTGCCGTCCGCAAAGTTGTAGCGCCACTCGCCAACATCTTCACCGCGATACAAGTCACGCGTGTTGTCATCAGGTTTGAAGCCGCCGCTTTCCAGCAACACCACGTCAATCCCCTGTTTGTCGAGTTCCATGGCGAGTGTGATGCCGGCGACACCGCCACCGATGATACAGACCGTGCCTTCAGTCACGGTGCCTTGTTCAACTTGTCGCGTATCGATAAACATTGTTCTTGTTTTCCATCCAAAAAAGTTTCCCTTATGGCTGCCGGTGAAACATGCACTTGTCACGCTGTCCCGTTCACCGCGCCAACCTGCCCTGCCATAACCGGTCTTGTTCAACCATTACCGATCGGTGGAGCTTCTCTTGACTTGCCCATATGCAGTAGGCTGTATTCAAGATAGATTGCATTTCGTTACATCACCTTGACCTACATTAGAAACTCTTCATCGCGTGCACCAACAACACCCTGTTGCATCAAAAGGACAACACGGCATCCGGCTTGGCGGCCAGGATCGCTTGTTTGAACTGGTTCTGAATACGCTGCAATGCTGCTTCGTTTTCTCCCTCAAAGCGCATCACCACCACCGGTGTGGTGTTGGATGAACGCGCCAGTCCGAACCCATCCGCATACTCGACCCGCAAGCCATCGATGGTGACGATCTGCTCGGCATCCGGAAACTTCGC